>JBDKTH010001030.1:0-1884 GCA_039680305.1 Thermoguttaceae bacterium
ATGCCCTCCTTTGTGTACCGTCATGTCCGAGAGCCGCGTGTCCATCGACCGACTCGATCAATTGTCCCTCGTGCAAATGCAGCCGCCGCGCGGCAACGGACGCTACCTTCGGGTCGTGGGTCACAACGAACAGGGTCATCCCCAACTCCACGTTGAGTCGCTCCACCAATCCCAGGATTTGTTCGGCAGTCCGGGTGTCCAAATTGCCGGTAGGCTCGTCGCCGACAACGATGGTTGGATTGGCGACGATCGCCCGGGCAATGCCCACCCGCTGCTCCTGGCCCCCCGACAACTGGCGGGGATAGTGGTCTGCTCGATCGCTGAGGTCCACCGCTTCCAAAGCGATTTCCACCCGCTTGCGGCGCTCCGCAGACGACATGGGCAGGAGCAACAGCGGTAGCTCGACGTTCTCGTAGGCGGTAAGCACGGGGATCAGGTTGTGCGTCTGGAAGATGTAGCCGATGTTGGCCGCTCTCCAGTCGGCGAGCCGGCCGCGCGACAGCTTCGTGATGTCGATGCCGTTGACAATGATCTGACCGGAAGTGGGGCGATCAATCCCCGTCAGCAGGTTCATCAGAGTGCTCTTCCCGGTCCCGCTGGCCCCCATGAGAGAGAGGAAGTCCTTCTCCTCGATGGTCAGGTCCACTTCGTTGAGGGGTCTGATCTTCTCGTCACCCTTCGAGAACTCCTTGGTCAGGTTGCGGATTTCAACCAGAGGCATAGCGATTCTCCGTGGTCGTGTTACTTCGTGGAATTCGTTGTCGAGGGAACCGACTTCGTGCGGTTGCGCTCGGCAATACCGAGCGTCGAGTCGTCGCCTGCGACCGTGATGCGGTCGCCGTGCGTGAGTCCCTCCCGGCCGCCCGCCACGAGCTTGTCCATCGCGTTGAGCCCTTCGACGACTTCCACCAGTTGATCGGTGCCGGCTTTGCCAAGCGTAACCGGTTGTCGGCGAGCAGTGCCGTTGAGGCGGTCGGCGACCCAGACGCTCGTTCCGCCCTCGCCAGATTCGACGAGTGGGCGCGGCACGAGCAATCGCAGGGGATCTTCTCGCCCCTCTGATTTCTCAGTCTTCCGTTCGGGGGCAAGAAACGTTGCCTGGACCAACATGTCGGGCTTTATCACCGGCGGTGGGCTGTGGATGGCCACCTTCACCTGCAAGGTGTTCTTCTGGATGTCGGCGACGGACGTGGCCGTCAGCACCTCGCCCGTGAGGGGCTGAGAGAGAACCGCGGACTCGATCTGAACGGGCTGCCCCGGCTGCACATGCGGGACATCTTCCAGTCGCACGTCCGCGCGCACCTGGAGCATCTGGGGATCGTAAAGAGTCAGGACCGTGGCGGAGTCCTGCTCGGAAGCGGGTGCCAATCCCGTGACCCGACGGCCGGGCTGAGTGTTGAGGGCCAAGACCCGGCCGGAAATCGGCGCACGCAGGGTCATTCTCTCCAAGCGTAGCTTCGCAGCCTGGACTGCAAACTCAGCCTGGCGAACTTTGGCCTCCGCCGACGTTACTCCGGCCTCGGCCTCGGCGAGTCGTCGGGTCTCCTCCGTCTTCAAGTCGAGCTGGCTGCGAAGGGCCTCACATTTCTGCTGGAGGGCCGCGGCCTCTGCTTCGAGGCTCGGTTTACGCGCCCGGAGTTCCTCCAAGCCCGCGGTCGCCGCATCGAATTCGCTCTGGGATCGCTGTACCAATCGGCCGGCTAGCGAGTCGCCGACGCTCTTCTTGCCTTCCAAGTCTTGCTGGGCGAATTGCCACCGGGACTCCGCCGCTCGAATTGCGAACGGAAGGTTCACCAACTCGGTCTTGACCTTAGCAAGAAGGGATTCCGCATCGGCCAAAGACGCCTGCAAATGGACCGGCCGCTCCACCTGACTCCGGGCGGC
>JBDKTH010000864.1:0-6618 GCA_039680305.1 Thermoguttaceae bacterium
ACGAATGTAGCACGCCCATTGCCCGAAAACCATACCGCAGTACTGACATTCGGATCGATTCGCAGTCAGGCGGGCGGACTCAATGCCTCCGTCATCTCGTCGTGGCCTGGCGGCCGCGGCCAGAAACGCACGACCTTACCGCAGCGCATGGAGCCAGAGGCGTGGCACGGAATATGCACCCCCAAGATTATGTCGCTAGGACATGATTGGCTGGTTCATTGGCCATCCAGGCTAGATGGGCGACTGTTGATTTCTGGAGCACGCCTGCCCATCGGGTTGGCCGTTATAGGAGAACTATCATGCCGGATCGCTTTTCCGCTGTCACACACTCGCCCCCCGCGGAACGGACCGAAGGGACGGTCGCCCAGGCCATCGAGCAACAGACCGCCCGGTTGCCTTCCGACCTCTTTCTCTGGGCCGCCTTGGGATCGATTGGGGTATCGGCAGCCTTTCAGATCATGGGGAAGTCGAACATCAGCAACTTCATCGGGCAGTGGGCGCCAACGTTCCTGCTGCTGGGGCTCTACAACAAAGTGGTCAAGGTCGCCGGCTCCGATCAAGTGAACCGGTAGATGTCCTTGCGTGATTCTAGGAGACGACTCCGTAGGGAACGCCCTCCGTGGCGTTCCGGGGCCACAGCAAAGCGACGAATCCTAAGCGGGTCGGGGTAATTTTTTGGACAATCGCACGCGGATTTCCCGTGGATCATGCAAGATGTTGTCAAGAAAAATACCCAGACCCGCTTAGCTCTCACCCGGAACGCCACGGAGGGCGTTCCCTACAGAAGGGTGTTTTGTGTTTCGTTTTCCGTGCCATTCCAAAAAAAGGGAGATAGACAACAGATGTCGATACGATCCACTCGATCCTTCATTGCCAGTCTGGCGACCGTTGCAATCGCAGCAAGCGCCACGCTGGCCTTCGCTCAAGCCCCGATGCCGACGCAGCCGGGGATTGCCCCTGGCCAGACGCCGATCTCGCCCAGCGACGTCCCGGCAGTCCCGGGTCAGCAGCAAACGCTTCCCGGCCAACAACAGGCCGTTCGCACGGAGCCGGCGGCCGCGAGTCGGCTGAGCGGTGACTTGGCGCAGCTCCTCATCGGCTCAAACCGCAATGAGGTGGACATGTCACGGTTTGGCCAGGATCGGGCCCAGAGCCAGCCGGTGCGGGAGTTTGCCAAGAACATGGTTGTGGAGCACCAGGACTTCGTGCATAAACTGGAAAAGGCCGCTGCGGCCAGCGGTGTCGGCGGCCCCACTCCCGCCGCGCCTGGCGTTTCTCCTCCCGCCGGTACGGTCATCGGCCAGCCGGGCGCTGCCTCGGAGCTGGTGCAGGTGTTGCAGCAAATCGGTGACCGTCAGGTGGCGATCATCCAGCGGGACCTGTCCAACCGGCAGGGGATTGAGTTTGACCAGGCTTTTATCGGTCACGAGTTGGCCGCACACTTCGCCATGCTCGCAGCCCTTCAGACGGCGGCGAACCACGTGACGGGACAACTCCAGCAGGTCGTCAACGAAGGCATCCAAACGACCCAGCGTCACATCGACCATGCTCAGACGATCATGCAGCAGTTGGAACAGGCCCAACTCCAGCAGGCCGGCAAGCCGGCAGAAACCCAGAAGCGTTAAGGCATCTCAGGCGATTGTCGTTTCGCGGTTCCGACAGATCGTGGCGAAGCGACGAAGCACAACCTGACTGAACGTCTCCATCACCGCCAGGGCTTCCGCCAGCCGATCGTAGATGGTCCCCGGGTCGATATAGTCGAGGCTGGCCAGTTCCTGGCGGTTTTGGGGATCTTCGAGCCAACAGATGGCCATTTCCGGGGTCATCTCCACATGGAACTGTAAGCCCCACGCCGACGATCCGTAGCGAAACGCCTGATGGCTGCAGTTCGCACTGCGGGCCAGGTGAACGGCGCCGGACGGCAGGTCGAAAGTGTCGCCGTGCCACTGGAAGACCAGTTGCTGCGGGGCACAGCCGGCAAACAGCGGGTCGTCGGCCGCTTGGGGCGTCAGCTCAAGGTCGTACCAGCCGATCTCTTTGACCCGGTTGGCGTAGACCTTCGCCCCCAAGGCCTTGGCCAGCAGCTGCGACCCCAAGCAGATTCCCAGCAGCGGCAGGCCCGCGCCAAGGGCCTGGCGGATCCAGCCGATCTCTACACCAAGGAACGGATAGCGGTCGACCTCGTCCACATTCATCGGTCCGCCAAGCACGACCAGACCGGCCGCCTGCTCCAACTCCAGCCGGTCGGGGACCGTTTCGAACAACGGGAGGTGACGACAGGACAGACCGACCTCGGCGAAATGGTGCTCCAGGGTGCCCAGCGTTTCGTGAGGAACGTGTTGAAGGACCAGAACTGATTGCATCGACGAATCCTTGAATCAGACCAAGTCTGCTCTGTTCACCTGCCCACGCGATTCAGCCTAGCAATTGCCCGCCCCTTGAGGAATCCCCACGCCGGCCTGGGTTCACGGGCTCTTCGGACGGCCCTTGCCCCAGGGACGGACCAGCGGCTTGGGCACCCGGGAATGTGGGGGATCGAATCGCAGAATCCGTGCCGCCGAGCTGGTCGGTCGCGGCCCGTCGGGCTTCTTGTTCGGCTCCATCATCGGTCGTCTCCTCCTTCCAGCCTGGTGGCTTCCATGCCACTCCGGGGAGCTGAAAGCGACTCCTAGCTTACCATCCATGCTCCGAAGATGCCAGGGCGATCGGTAGTTGAGCCGGTCGAGGCGGTGTGGTACAGTAGCGCACCGACTGGCAACTCTTCCTCCCCCGAATCTCCTGGTGACTGCGATGGCCGAGCCTCTGCGGCGACTCAAACCGGAAAGTGTCTTGACCGGCTGGGACTTTAGCACCGGCGCGGTGAAATGTCTGGCCTTTGATCTGGCGGGCCGCGTGTTGGCCGAGGTCCGGCTGCCAACCGACCTGTGGTATGGCAATCCAGTCGAACGGGGCCTCTCGGAACTGAACCTGATGCAGTTGGAGGGCCAGGCTCGGGCGAGCGTCCGAGCGATCGCGGCCAAGCTGCGACGGCTGAAGCGGCTGGATGACTGGGTCGCCGGCGGCATTTCGGCCACCCACCACACGGCCGGCCGGATCGACGCCGACAAGGTCCAGGTCCGCCGGGCGATCTGCTGGAACGACAGCACCCTGGCCGAGTACCACGCCCAAGGCCTCGCCCGGCTCGGTGGCCAGGAGCGGGTCAAGGAACTGATCGGCGGTCCCTGGGCGATCCGCTACAGCCTGAGCCATCTGGTCAAGGACGAGCAGCGACTAGCCGCGAAGGACTGGCAGCGAACCTATCGGATCTTGCCCCACGGCGCCCTGGCCGCCGGCTACCTGACGGGCAACTTCGACGTGGCCAGCGTTTCAGTGGCTGCGTCGACCGGGATCATGGACCTCCGACGCCGCAAGTGGTGCAAGGGGATGCTCGACGCCCTGGAGTCGCCCGAGTACCGCAAGCTGGCCTGGAAACAACTGCCGAAGATCATCGATCACAACGAGCCGGTTGGTCCGCTGGCCGATCATGTGGCCCTGGAAGCTGGCCTGAAGGCGAAGCACCGGCCCCTGGTGTTCCCCACGTCGGACGATCAGCAGGCGGGCCTGGTCGGCGGCGGGGCCGTGGACGACGGGCAGATGGCGATCGTCCTGGGCAACTCGGCGGTGGTCAACTCGTCCGCCAAGCACTTCCCCACCCACGACCATCTCGACGTGATGCGGCTCAACTGGGGTCCCTACCTCTGGATGCGCTGCTACAACAACGGCGCCCAATTCCTCGACGAAGTCGTCGGCGCGAATCCCGACTGGAAGGAGTTGGAACGCCAGGCGCGGCAACTGCCTCCCGGCTGCGAAGGCACGGCCGTGATGCCGTTCCCCAAACCGGAGCCGTCGATGGGCATCGACGCCCAGGCGGCTCGCCTCCAGTGGTTCCAAGTCGAAGGGGCCTCGGCGGGCAAGAAGTATCGGGCCTCGCTGGAAGCCCTGGCCTATCTGATCGCCTTGGGCGTCCGCGCCCACGAGGAGGCGGGCCAGAAGATCACGCGGATTACCGTTTCCGGCGGCATCGCCCGCAGCGACCTGATGTGCGAGATCCTGGCCGCGGTCCTGGGCCGGCGATTGGAGCGGCTGGAATCGGACGAAGGCCCGGCCCTGGGCGCGGCCGTGACCGCCTTAGCGGCGATGGAGTCGTATCTGCGCACCAAGCGAGGCACGAGCAAGACGCCCTTCACCGTGGCTGACGCCGTGGCGACGATGGTCCGCTTCCGCAAGCCGGTCGATCCGAACCCGGCCTGGAGCGAGGTCTATCGCCAGGAGTTGCGCACGTTTGAGGAGCGGTTGGCCGCCTTGCGGCAGCAGTCGTTCGCCTGAGAACCCGTTTCAAAACCGATTCCAAGCCGGCAAAACGCCTGCGTGCGTCCGGTTTTGAACCACATTCCAGGGCATCCGGAACCGAACAGGTCCCGAGGCTGGTCGGGGAGCGGGGGCGTTCAAAGAGTGCGTCGAGGACGGCAGTCGCAGACCGCCATCCTCGGCATGAGAAGGGAGAGCCAACTACAAGTGGCGCACTACCGTCTTGCAACCACGTTTCGCGTGGCTGATTGGTCGGCCGCGACTCTGAACCGCTTGACTGTCTCCTGGAGAGCGAGTGCCTGGGCGCCCAACTCCTCGCTGCTGGAGGCCAACTCTTCGCTTCCAGCTGCGGCCTGCTCGGTAACCTGAGCAACACTCTGGATCGCTTTGGAGACCTCTTGGGCATTGGCCGACTGTTCGGCAGTGAGCGCGGCGATCCGCCCGATCTGGGCCGCCGTTTCTTCGACCGAGCGAATGATCTGCTTCAGCGACGCGCCAGTTTGATCGCTCAGTTGGGCGCCATCGGCGACCCGTTGGGTCGATTCCTTGATGAGAGTCGAAATCTCTCCGGCGGCGTGGTTGGACCGCTCCGCCAGTTTCCGGACTTCATCGGCCACAACGGCGAAGCCCATGCCGTGCTCGCCGGCCCTCGCGGCCTCAATCGCCGCATTGAGCGCCAGGAGGTTCGTCTGACTGGCGATCTCGGAAATGACTTGGATAATCTCGCTGATCTGCTGGGAGCTGTTGCGGATGAGCTCCATTGACTCGGTTGATTTCTGGACTGCCTGGCCCCCTTCTTCCGCCAGGCGGTTGGCTTCGGTGGCCACCCGATTGGCTTGGCCAGCGTTGTCCTTGACGGCCTCGATGGATCGCGTCAGTTCGTCGATCGCAGCGGTCATCTCTTCGATGCTGGAACTTTGGGTCTGAGCGCCGGCAGCCAGGGTCTGCGAGCTTTCGGCGATCACCCGGGCGCCTTCGTTGAACTGGGTCGCGCCCTCGGTGACCTGGCCGATGATCCCCGCTAGGTCCCTGAGCATCTTGTTGATGCCGGCCGCCAGTTCGTCGATGGCCTCGGCGCCTTCCACCGCGACGCTCCGGGTCAAGTCGCCCTGGGCCGCCGCATTGACCACATCCAGGAGGTGGTTCACCTTGCGGCGGAGCTCCTCAGCGGCTTTGCGTTCGGCCTCCGCCGCCTGCTGCTCGCGGATTTCTGCCGTCTGCTTTTCCGTGAAGAAGTTGCGTAACCCCTCGCCAAGTTGGCCTAACGCGTCCTGCCCATCAACCTGGATTTCCACGGAATAGTCCCGTTTGGCGACGCGATTGGCGACTTCGAGGATCTGTTTCACCTTGCGCTGGGCCTCTTCGACCTCCTGGCGCTGGGCTTCCGCTCGCCGCCGTTCGTTCTCCATCTTCTCGGTCTGGGCTCGCTGTTCGCGTTCGGCCGCCTCCTTGACCTCACGCATCGCCTGGCCCGTGGCCGCAACGGCCGTATTCAGGGCGACGGCCATCTGGCCGATCTCGTCTTGGGAATCGTGTTGAACACGCTGGGTATAATCTCCCGTCGCCATCGCCCTGAGCACCCTGGCCACCTTCTCCACGGGCCGGGAAATCGCCAGGGCGAGGAAAACTCCCAACAGGGAAGCTGCCAGCACCCCGACGACGTTCGAGCCGACACATACCCAACGACCTGTGGCCGCCCCGTTGATCGCTGTTTGGGCAATATCGCGAGACTCCTCGGATTCCATCTTCACCAAATCGTCGAGGATGTCGGCGGTCTTCGTCTGACTCTGGTGGCAGTCTCCGAGGGCCTCTTGGGCCATCCGGGCTTCGATGTCGGCAACCTTCCGCCCCGCCTCCTCGACTTGACCGATGATGGCCGCCAAGGCTTTCGTCAGCGGGCGATCAATGCCCGCGACGAGTTTGTCAACTACCTTGCCAGCTTCGGCATTTGCCTGGTCAAAGCTCTTCAGTGCTTCACGATACTTGATACCCAACTCCTGGTGAAGTTGAACCGCCTCGTCGATGCGATTCACGTCGAATCCGATCTGTGTTCCAGTTGTGCGGAGCTTCCGCAGTTCCTCCTGCACGGCCTTTTCGTTCTTCTCGAAGGAAGCCAAATACGCGTCATACTGCTTCGGGGCGTTGCCGCGAAGCAGAATGTTCTTCCATTCCTGGACTTGCTGTTTGAACACTGCTCCGAGGTCGTGCGCGGTTGTTCCCGCGTCGCGTAGCAAGGCAATGTAGGTCGAGTTCCGTTGCGATCCTTTCGTG
>JBDKTH010000076.1:0-3896 GCA_039680305.1 Thermoguttaceae bacterium
CGATCGTTGACGAAGCGTTCTCCGGCCCCGGTTACACCGACCGCTGGATCGACTACGGCGGCTTCGACGGCGAGCAACTCGTCTCGGCCAAGGAACTGACCGTCCAGCCGGGCGCGAAGCTCGTCCTCCGCGATCCGGGCGCCAGCGGCTGGATCACGGTCCAGGGCTCGGGCACGATGAATGGCCTGCCGATGCAGACCCCGGTGATGATCCACTTCGGCGAAGAGCCGTGGGACGAATTCTTCATCACCGCCGAGGCCGCGGCCAACGGCGTGGTGATCGAGAACACCGGCGGCGAGCCCCTGGTCGGCCTCCGCTACTTCGGCCCCAACACCCACCCGAAGACGCCGAAGATCGGCGATCATCGGAAGAACGGCCGCTAAGAGTCGTTCGGCCCGGGGAGGAAACTGTTGGGGGAGGATTGAAAATTGAAAACTGGAAATTGAAAAATGCAAATTGGGGAGGGATGGTTACGCCGTTTAGCCCCGGCACCTATGCCGGGCATTGGTGAGCGTTTCACACACAAGAACCTCCTGATCATCCAACCCAATTTTCAATTTGCAATTTTCGATCCTCCCCCGGTTTTCTCCCCGCGGCCCTGCTCCTGATCGCCCAACCCAATTTGCATTTTGCAATTTTCAATTCTCAATTTGAAATCTTCCCTTCACTGCCGGGACTTTAGCCAGACAAGGGATTTCCCATGGCCCACACGAACAACTATCCCAAGCTCCACAATGCGGCCTGGCCGGGCGTGGTTGGCAAGGGCGACGGCGGCGAGCCGCCGTTCGATCTGGACACGATGCTCGATCTGACCGCCGCGGCCGAGGTCGACGGCGTGAAGTTCGACGGCTTCGACCTGTTCCTCTACCTGCCGCACATCGACATCGACGCCACGGTCCAAAGCGACGACGCGATCAAGGAACTGGCCGATAAGGCCCGGGCACGCAACCTGGAGATCGGCACCGTGGTCGCCCCGATCTGGCCGCCCACCGGCGGCGGAGCGGCGATGGGCGACGCCACCGAGCGCAAGAAGTTCCTCGACCAGGTGCGCAAAGGCTGCCGCGTGGCCCAGGTGCTCCGCGAACTGGGCGTGCGCCCCAACGGCGCCGTGCGGATCGACTCGGCCTCGGGCGTCGAGCCGTGGCTGGCCGACCCGGAAGGCAACCAAAGGCGGATCGCCGACACGTTCCGCGAAGCCTGCACGATCGCCGAGGACCATGGCGAACGCCTGGCCGCCGAAGGCGAGATCTGCTGGGGCGGGATGCACAGTTGGCGGCGGATGCTCCAGCTCCTGGAGACGGTCGACCGGCCCCAGACCCTCGGCTTCCAGGCCGACATGGCCCACACGCTCCTCTACATTCTCGGCTACAACGCCCCGGAAGACGCGATCCTGCCCGAAGGCTTCGACTGGAGCGACACCAAGCAGTTCGACGCCGCCTACCGGCAGTTGACCGATGCCCTGCGCCCCTGGACGATCGACTTCCACGTGGCCCAGAACGACGCCACGGTCCACGGCTCCGGCTCCCACGACAAGACTGGCCGCCACTGCCAGGCCACCGACCCGAACGGCAAGCTCGACATCGCCCGTCACGCCGGCTACTGGCTCCGCGATCAGAACGGCCAGATCACCAAGCGTTTCCGCCACATCTGCTGGGACGGCTGCATGTTCCCCAACGCCGTGATGAAGAAACGCGAAACGTGGAACGACATTCTTCGGGCGATGATCGCCGTGCGGGATGCGCATGGGTGGAAAGAATGAAGGAAACGCAGAGAGCGGAAAGCGGAAGGGAAGTTGTTCATGGGATGACTTGGAGGGCATAGCCTATGCGGATGGAGGGGCTGCGGGAGCGGACAAAGCAGTTTGCCCTTCGGGTCGTTCGCATGTACGGCAACCTTCCCAAGACCCCCACTGCACAAGTGCTCGGAA
Source organism: Thermoguttaceae bacterium (assembly GCA_039680305.1). GTDB lineage: Bacteria > Planctomycetota > Planctomycetia > Pirellulales > Thermoguttaceae > JBDKTH01. The sequence continues at coordinate 1,928 of JBDKTH010000076.1, forward strand.
AGCAAGTGCTTCGATCGGGTACGAGTGTCGCCGCCAATTTCCGGGAGGCTTCCCGTGCTCGCAGCGACGCCGAGTTCGTGGCGAAACTGGGAGTCGTGGAGCAGGAACTCGACGAAACCATGTTGTGGTTCGAATTGTTGACTGAGGGAGGAGTTGTACCGGGAGAGCGAATGCAGCCGCTCCATCAGGAAGCTGATGAACTACTTCGGATCGTCGTGGCATCTATCAAGAAGACCAAATTCCACTAGACGCCACCTTCGTCCGCTTTCGGCTCTCCGCTTTCCGCTTTCTCTCGAAAACACTTATCAAATTGGAAGGAGCAAACTATGTCCAAACCGCTCAACATCGCCGTCATCGGCTGCGGCTTCATGGGCCGCACGCATTCCAACGCCTGGCTCCAGGTAAACCACTTCTTCTCGCGCGAACACCAGCCCGTGCTTAAGGCGTGCTGCGCGCGGCCCGAGGAGAAGGATAAGCTGGAAAAGTTCGCCAAGGCCTGGGGCTACGAGTCGATGGAACTCGACTGGAAGAAGGTCATCGCCCGGGATGACATCGACGTGATCGACATCTGCTTGCCCAACAATATGCATCACGACGTGGTGATCGCGGCGGCCGAGGCGGGCAAGATGGTCGTCTGCGAGAAGCCACTGGCGATGAACGTGCGCGAGGCCGAAGAAATGGTCGCCGCCGTGGAAAAGGCGGGCGTGGCCAACATGGTCTCCTTCAACTACCGCCGCGTGCCGGCCATCTCCCTGGCCAAGCAGGTCATCGAGGAAGGCCGCATCGGCCGGCCGTTCCACTATCGGGCGACCTACAACCAGGACTACACGATCTCGGCCGACGTCCCCCAGGGCGGCATGGCGATGTGGCGACTCGACGCCAAGGTGGCCGGCTCCGGCGTGATCGGCGACCTCCTGGCCCACTCGATCGACACGGCCGAGTGGCTCAACGGTCCGATCCAGCGGGTCGTGGCTTCCACCGAAACCTTCATCAAGGAACGCAAGCATGTCGAGACGGGCAAGGTCGAGCCGGTGACGATCGACGACGCCTGCATGTTCCTGGCGATCGTCGAAAACGGCTCGCGGGGCGCTTTCGAGAGCACCCGCTACGCTCGCGGACGGAAGAACTACAATACCTTCGAGCTGAACGGCGAGAACGGCGCGGTGTTCTTCGACCTCGAAGATCCGCACATCCTCCAGTACTTCAAGTACAAGGACCCGCAGACCGGCCAGAAGATCGAGGATCACCTGACCGGCTGGCAGCGGGTCAACGTCACCAATTTCGAGCATCCCTACATGAAGAACTATTGGGTGCCGGGTTGCACGATCGGCTACGAGCACACCTTCATCAACGGCTTTGCCGACTTCCTGGCGAGCCTCGAAGGCGGCCCGGCCTACCAGCCCAACATGCGCACCGCCCTGCGGACCCAGCGGGTCTGCGATGCGCTCCAAGAAAGCGCCAAGCAGGGCAAGTGGGTGGAGATCCCCGCCTAGCGGCGAAGTCGTCTCTGCCACGGGTCACTCCAACGGCCGGCGCAAGCCGGCCGTTTCGTTTGACTTCACACACCCTGCAGCTTGGCGAGAAACACGGCCTATAGCCCCCTCCTCCTGGTGAAACACCAAGCAACAACGCTCCCCGGTCAACCGGTCTCAAGTCACGAGGCGGGAGATTGAGGAAAATGCAAGGTTTGCCGCCTGGGTGAAGGGCGTTCGCTTTGCGAATTCTGCGGGTTATTCCTGCTTTGCGGATGGTGATTGGCCGATAACGCAGTTGTGTATGGCTGTAAGTGGGTGGGACGCGTGTCGACGCAGGGGACTCGCCCCTGAGCTGTCAAGGAGGACAACCTGGTGAAGATGGCAACACGAGGGCTTTGGGCAAACCTGGCGATGGTTGTCTCGCTCGTTTCCGCTCCGGCGTTTGGCCAATGGGTTGGCCGGATGGACGACGCCTACGGCGTTCGGCAGACGGC
>JBDKTH010000164.1:0-4546 GCA_039680305.1 Thermoguttaceae bacterium
TCGCCGCCGTCGCCCTTGCCAACCACGCCCGGCCAGGCCGCATTGTGGAGCTTGGGATAGTTGTTCGTGTGGGCCATGGGAAATCCCTTGTCTGGCTAAAGACCCGGCAGTGAAGGGAAGATTTCAAATTGAGGATTGGAAAATGCAAATTGAAAATTGGGTTGGGCGATCAGGAGCAGGGCCGCGGGGAGGGAGATTGCAGGGGGAGAATTGAAAATTGGAAATTGACCAATGCAAATTGAAAATTGAGTTGAACAGTCAGGAGGCTCTCGTGTGGATCGCGGAATCCTCGTCACCGACCGGCACAAGTGCCGCGGCTAAACGGCGGCAACCATCACTCCCCCAATTTGCATTTTCCAATTCTCAATTTTCAATTCCCCCTCGGCAATTCCCTCCCCGGGGCCGAACGACTCCTAGCGGCCGTTCTTCCGATGATCGCCGATCTTGGGCGTCTTCGGATGGGTGTTGGGGCCGAAGTAGCGGAGGCCGACCAGGGGCTCGCCGCCGGTGTTCTCGATCACCACGCAGTTGGCCGCGGCCTCGGCGGTGATGAAGAATTCTTCCCACCGCTCTTCGCCGAAGTGGATCATCACCGGGGTCAGCATCGGCGGGCCATTCATCGTGCCCGAGCCCTGGACCGTGATCCAGCCGCTGGCGCCCGGATCGCGGAGGACGAGTTTCGCGCCTGGCTGGACGGTCAGTTCCTTGGCCGAGACGAGTTGCTCGCCATCGAAGCCGCCGTAGTCGATCCAGCGGTCGGTGTAGCCGGGACCGGAGAACGCTTCGTCAACGATCGGCTCGACGTAGTTGTGCTCCTTGAAGCACGGGTCGACGTTCTTTTCCCAGTCGAGCTGCTCGACGATGAACTCCAGGTCGCGGTGCTTGTCGGTCGGGACGTCCTTGACCAACAGCGACCAGGGGACCTCGCGGCCTTCGACCAACGACTGGTACATGCCGAAGACGTCGGAGCCCCACTGCGGCTCATAGGTGCACAAGGAGCCTGGGGCGTGGAGCACGCCGGCGGGGATCATCCAGCCGGTGCCCGGCTTCAGGCGATAGGCCTTGGAGAGATCGAGGATTCCGTTGTCGCCCTTGTTCCAGTTCTCCAGGCAGCGGATCACGTCCTGCTTGGTCGTGCCCGGCTCGAGGCCCATGAAGGTGTAGTCAAAGTGGTTTTCCGCGGCGTTCAGTTGCGGCGGGAAGTAGTAGCACTCGGGCTTGCCCTGCTGGCCGGTCAGCGCGGCGTGCTTGGCCTGCTGGTGCATGTGGTGCGGGATCGGGCCCATGTTGTCGAAAAACTTGGAATAGACTGGCCACCGCTTGTATTTCCCCCAGATTGCCTGACCGACAACCCGACCCTGGCCTTCCTCAACCGCGTCCTTGAGCAAGAACCGCTGGCCTTCGAACACGCCGTAGCTGAGGCCTTCGTCCGGGGCCCGGCCTTCGTTGGCCGCTTCGGTGGTGCTGGCGAACCAGCGTTCGTCGATCCCGCCGCGATTCGTGCCGAGGGCGTACCAGTCGGTCGGCGCCAGTTTGATGCGTTTGCCCGGATGCAAGAAGCTGCGGGGGACCCAGTTGGGCGTCAACCGCAACACGCCTTTGCCGGCGTCCAGGGCTTTGTCGAGGATCGCGCCGACGTTATCTCGTTTCACAACTTGTGATGCGCACATGTTTCACCGCTCCCAATCGATGATGTGACAGGTGGAAAGCCTTGTTGTATTCCCTTCAGGCGACGCTGGCAAGTAGCCGGCGGGACGAGAGGCCCCCAGTCAGGCAACGCTGCGGGACACTCCAGCAGGTAGACCGTAGCTCATCTTTTCCCGACTTTCCAGACAATTTGTATGACAGACTACGGTTGCCCCAGGCCGTCGACACCCTCGCTGGACGGGCAAGACCGCTGGAAAAGCCGCCCGTAAAGGCGTACATTGACGGCAACCAGAACGCCTACCACTTATATCGGAGGAGAACGCACCGATGGCCAAGAAGACGTGGACCCTTACGGATGTGGACAGCGATCAGTACCTGGAATCCCTCTCGGCCACTCCCAGCCTGGTGGGAGGAGCCGCCTCGGGGTACGCGGTGACCAAGCGGACCCTGCGGGGCGGGCGACGCGACGGCGTCGACGTGATCGAGGTCGACAACGGGACCTTCCGCTTCGTCCTCGTCCCGACCCGGGGGATGGGCCTCTGGAAGGCCTCGCTCGGCCAGATCCAGCTCGGCTGGAAGTCGCCGGTCAAGGGTCCGGTCCATCCGGCGCTGGTCCACCTCGACGAGGCCAGCGGCCTGGGGTGGCTCGAAGGCTTCGATGAACTGATGGTCCGCTGCGGTCTGGAAAGCAACGGCGCACCGGAGTTCAACGACAAGGGCGCGGTCCGCTATCCGCTTCACGGCAAGATCGCCAACATCCCCGCCCACAAGGTTGAACTGGCGATCGACGGCGATGCGGGCCAGATCAGCGTCACCGGCGAAGTGGACGAAGCCCGGTTGTTTGGCAACAAGCTGCGTCTGACCTCGACCGTGACGACCCGGGTGGGCCAGCCGGGGCTGACGATTATCGACACGGTGACCAATCTTTCCGGCGAGACCAGCGAACTGGAACTGCTGTACCACACGAATTTCGGCCTCCCGTTGGTGGGCTCGGGGGCAAAGATCGTGTTGCCGGTCGTGAAAATGGCCCCGCGCGATGCGGTGGCGGTGGGCAATCTGGGCGAATGGGACGTCTACGGCCCGGAGACGCCAGGCCTGGGCGAGGCGGTGTTCTTCTTCGATCTGGCCAGCACCGAGGAGGGCTTCACGCAGGCCCTGCTGCGCAACGCGGCGGGCGACCAGGGGGTGAGCCTGAAGTTCAACAAGAACCAACTTCCCTGCTTTACCCTCTGGAAGAACCGTCAGGCGGCGGCCGACGGCTACGTGACCGGCCTGGAACCGGCGATCAACTTCCCCAACAACAAGTCGTTCGAGAAGAAGCAAGGCCGCGTGGCCCTGCTCGCGCCGGGCGAGTCGCGGTCGTTCGAACTGACCATCGAGGTCCATCCGAATGCCGCCAGCGTGGCCAACGCCGAGCAAAAGATCGCCGCCCTGCAGAAGGGTATCACGGCGAACATCCTTCCCCAGCCCGATCCCCAGTGGTCGCCGGCGTAAGCGGAAACGCTCCCGTCTAAACGCGAGTGAACTCGTTGATTCGCCGGTTCGGCGGTGCTTATGATAGAAGCCGCCTCTGGAATGATGCTTTCTACTACGGGAGAACTGCCGTGAGACTCGCTTGCCTGCGAATCGTCGTCGTGTGTGTGGCCCTAGCGGCAACCGTGCCCTGCAAGGCGGAAGACAAACCGCAAGAGTTCAAGGGCTGGCTCTCCCAGCCGGCGCAGGTCGAACCCAAGCTTCTCGCGTGGGCGGCCAAGTATCCCGACCTGGTAACCCTGGAGACCGAGAAGACCCAGGGCGGGCACACGGCCTATGCGATCACGGTGACCAATCGCAAGATCGACGACGCCAAGAAGCGGAAGCTGCTCGTCGGCCAGCCGCACGCTCACGAACCGGCGTCGACCGCCGGAATGATGGACTTCTTGTCGGAACTGCTCGACGGCACCCACGCCGACGGCCGCACGACGGACCTCGATCGTCGGCCGATCCTCGACGGGTACGTGCTCAGCTTCATCCCGCTCGGCAACCCGGACGGTCGTGCCCGGGCGCCGGTGGCCTGCTGGGATGGCACGAAATACACCAACGACGAGTTCTTGAAGTTCGCCTTTGGACGCACGCCGACCGGCGAGCGCTGCGTGCGCGTGGGCCGATGGAGCATCAAGGACCAGCAGCCGGCCTTCATCGGAATCGTCTACGAACAGATCAACGATCACGAGTACGTGGAACCGAACCGCGACACGGGCTCCTCGTTCTTCAAGCTCGTGCACAAGCTGTTGGCCCAGCGGAAGTACGACCTGTTTCTCGACATCCACCAGACCGAGTTCGAGAAGTCGCAGCGCAACGTGATGATCCTCCTGCCCTTCCTCCAAAAGCAGCTTCCCGAGCCGATTCGCAAGGCCAATGAGGAGGCCGGCAAGGCGGTGATTGCGGCCTGGCAGCAGATCGGGGCCAATCCGATTCCCGAGCCCCAGGCGCTCTCGTATGGCGAGGACCAGATCCGCTACTTCCGCAAGTGTTGGGGCGAGTATTACCAGACCATGCCGTACATCTGCGTGGAGATCCAGAACAACAACCAGCGCACCCCCGCGGAAATGCAAATGCGGCTGGCCGAAACGTCGATCCGGACGAGCCTCGGCGTGATTGGCCAGTGGTCGACGCGGCGCGAGTAACGGAGGGGGATTCGTTTAGCCTCAATACCTCCGGTCGCAAGCGACCGGGCTAAACAAAGACTTGCGTCAACGGATTGGACGGTGGTTCGTTTAGCCCGGGCACTTGTGCCGGGAGCGACTGAAACGCGGGGAACAGAGACACCATCCGCGTGGCGTCACTCGTCCTTGGTCCGCCGGGCCTTCCCATCGGTCGGTTCGTCGCTGGTCCGGGGCGGCTCGTGGGGGCCGTCGCG
>JBDKTH010001149.1:0-2136 GCA_039680305.1 Thermoguttaceae bacterium
GGCACCGTCCTGCGTGATTGCGGATATTGTGCGTCAAAACCCATTAGAATTACGGGACTGGAACCCCGCGAGTCGTCTTGGTAGCATGGGGAGAATCCTGCAACTCGGAACGTATCCGAACGGAAACACTCTGGGAAATCCCTGATGAAAGCCCTGCCCCCGAATCCACCTCCCCTGGCATTTCGCCCCTCCCGACGCCACATGTTCCAGCCCTGGCGTGTTGGCTCGGTTGCCTGGTGCCTTGTCGCGTTGTTCTGCCTGGCAGCGAGCATGGCGGCCGGACAGGAAAACGCCAAGACCACCGGGACGGCAGAAGCTTCCTACGGCCGAGAACTCCCGGTTGTCGAGGATCTGCATCTTGGGCCCTGCATGGACGCGGCCGTGGAGGGAAACTGGCTGTATGCAATCGGCCAGGGGAAACTCTTCGTGGCCGACATCTCCACGCCGAACGCCCCAAGGGTCGTCGGCACGCTCGCCGACCTTGGGCGCACTCGCCAGATTGTGGTCAAGGACCAGGTCGCGTACATCACGTCCCGCGAAGACGGGATGTTCCTGGTCGACGTAAGTCGTCCGCGCGAGCCCCGCTTGCTGAGCCACTATGACACGATCGAACTGGCCACCGGGATTGCCGTCTCCGGCCCCGTGGCTTTCGTGGCGTGCCGCACATACGGCGTGGAACTGGTCGATGTGTCGGACCCCGCGCGGCCGGCCCACTTGAGCACCGTGCGCACGGGCGAGGCCCAGTCGTGCATCGCTCGCGATGGAATCCTCTACGCGGGCGTCTGGGAAACGCAGGAGTTGGTGATCTGCGACGTCCAGAATCCTCGCAAACCCGCGATCATCGCCCGAGCCCCGTTGGATGGCTATGGCGACGGGGTGGATCTGAGAGGGAAGTATTGCTACGTGTCCACCGGGCACCATGCCCGTGGGGTCAAACGCCCTCGCGAGCACAACATGACCCGGGCCGAGGTCGAGGCCGATCCCGCCTACGGACGAGGGCATGGCCTGGAGATCTTTGACGTGTCCGATCCACGCAAGCCCGTCTGGGTCTCGCGCATCAAGTCGCCGAGGATTTTTTCGCTGCGCCACCTGGACGCCTGGAGCGTCACGGTCGAAGGCCGCTATGCCGTGATGGCCGATACGTGCAACGGCATGTTCGTGGTCGATGTGTCCGACCCCACGAAGCCGCGCTTCGTCGCTCACCGACAGTGGCCGCGCGAGGGCGTCGTGGCCGGTCTTGCGCTGGGGAAAGATCATGTCTACGTGGCCGGCCCCGACCTCTCGGTCGTCGACGCCACCGGCCTGGCCTCGCCGCAGACCGCGGAACTCGACCATGCGCCGACCATTCCGCCGCCCGTCGAGGCGTCCGACCCTCGATTCCGCGTCTACGATCCCGCCGGGCAGGTCTACGCGGTGGCCTTTTCCGGCGATGTGGCCCTGGTGGCCGCCGGCGGCGCCGGACTGCACGAGGTGCGAATTGGACCTAAGATCGAAAAACTCCAGGCGTACAAGACCGCAGGATTTGCCATGGACGTAAAAGTGGTCGGCAACCACGTCTTTGTCGCCGAGGGCGAGGGCGGGCTGTCGATCTGGGAACGCCCCAAAGACGGCCCCTTGACGCGAGTCGCCCGCTATCGCGTCCCCTCCAGCACCGTCCGACAGGTCGTCGTGCCGCCGCCGGGCAAGTATGCCCTGCTCCACGTCGGCTTCCACATGCTCCACATCCTGGACGTCTCCGACCCCACGCAGCCGCGGCTCGTTCTCAAGGAGGCACGTCCCGGCTGCCTCTATGGATACCATATCGCCGAAGGTCTGCTCGACGCTCGCTACGCTTGTTGCGGTTGGGCCTATGGCGCCTACTACTGGTACGACCTGTACGGCGGGCCAGTCCCGGCCTCGAGCGGCGACAAGTTCCCCCTCCGCTTCGACGCGCACGACGGCATGGCGTTCCTCGATGGCAAAGCCCTAGTGATCCATCAGGGAAAGTATTTTCTGCTGGACCGCAAAGAATCCCGGCCGCCGGAAAGCCTGCCACGGTACGGCATCCCGGGGCATGAACTGTACGGCAAGCCGAGCATCTACGGCAACCGCCTCTACGTCGGCGACCGCTTCTGGGGCAAGGTCAGCGTGGTCGAC
>JBDKTH010000079.1:0-8250 GCA_039680305.1 Thermoguttaceae bacterium
GTACATTTTCCTATAGCCCTCGCAGGCCGACAGGGAATCAAGGAGTCTTTGATGAAGAAGATCGAAGCGATTATCCGGCATTTCAAGCTCGAAGAGGTCAAAACGGCCCTTACCGAAACGGGCGTTCATGGCATGACCGTCACCGAGGTCCGCGGGTTCGGCCGCCAGAAGGGCCACATGGAGATGTACCGTGGCACGGAGTACACGGTCGACTTCGTCCCCAAGATCAAGATCGAAGTCGTCGTCTCCGACAAGCTCCTCCAGCCAACCATAGACGCGATCGTCCGCGCCGCCCAGACCGGCCAGGTGGGCGACGGCAAGATCTTTGTCAGCGACCTGGTCGAAACGGTCCGCATCCGCACCGGCGAAACGAACGAAGACGCGATTTGACGGGAGAGACAGGTCAGGGGAAGGAGAGAGCGATTGGTCGATCGTGGATGGCGACTGGTAGCGGCGTGAATCACCCCGTTTAGTCCGGGCACTTGTGCCGGGCGGTGGTGAACGTCCCCCGACCGCCATTCCTCATTCTGCATTCATCATTCATCCTTTATCCTTCATCCTTTCCCCCATGTCTCCTCTGCGTCCCCAAATCCTGGCCGCCAAACAGCAACTGGCTGAGGGGCACGCACGGCTCAAGGAGCGTCACCGGGCCGGCGATGCGGGGGTCGACGTATGCCGGGCGGGGTCGGATCTGCGCGACGAGGTGTTGCGAAGCTTGTTCGAAGCGGCGCTGGGCGAATTGGAGCCGGAGCATGCCGCTTTGTTGCGGACGGGGGTGGCATTTGTCGCCCACGGCGGCTACGGGCGGCGGGAAGTGTCGCCCTACTCCGACGTGGACTTGATGCTCCTCTGCTCGCCCACGGTTTCCCGTCAAGTGGCCCCCTTGGCCGAACGGCGGTTGTGTGATGTGTTCGACGTGGGCCTGGTGCTGGGGCATAGCGTCCGCACCCCGCAGGAAGCCTGCCAGTTGGCGCTGGCCGATCCCCAGATCTGCACGTCGCTGATCGAGGCCCGGCTGTTGGAGGGGAATGCCGACCTCTTTGGCCAGTTTCAGCAGGGCTTTCATCGCCGCCTGCGCCGGCACGCCGCCGACCTGCTTGCGGCCATCGAAAAGGCCCGTTGGGAAGAACGCGTCAAGTTTGGCGAGACGGTCTACCTGTTGGAGCCGAACGTGAAGCGATCGCGGGGTGGGCTGCGCGATCTGCAACTGCTCCGCTGGACCGGGGCGGTTCGCTACGGCACACCGGAGCCCGAGGCGCTGGCCGCGGCCGGCGTCCTCTCCGGCGACGACGCCCAGGCGATCCAGCGGGCCAATGAGTTCCTCCTTCGCCTGCGCAACGAACTGCACTTCCACGCCGGCAAACCGGGCGACGTGCTCGACCGGGCCGAGCAACTGCGGATCGCCGACGTGCGGGGCTACGAAGAATCGGCGGGCCTCTTGAAGGTCGAGCAGTTCATGCGCGACTACTTCCGCCACACCGCCCAGGCGAGCAGCATCGTCACGCGATTTGCCGAGAAAGCGAAGCCCCGACGCCGGATGCGAAACGTCCTCAACGGGCTGCTCGGACATACTGTCGAGGGCCGCTACCGCGTCGGCCCCCTGAACATAGCCGCCACGCGTCCGGGCGCGGCACGGTTGCGCAGCAGCCTCGCCGAGATCATGCACCTGGTCAACCTGGCCAGCCTCTACCAGAAGGAGATCAGCCCGGAGACCTGGGAGGTCGTGCGTCAGGCCGTCGCCAACCTGCCGCCGGAGATCCCGGCGGAGGCCATGCAGCATTTCCGCTCGCTGCTTGGCCAATCGCCGGCGCTGAGCGAGCTTTTGCGGGGACTGCACGAGGTGGCGCTCTTGGAGCGGTTCATCCCCGGCTTTGTCCATGCTCGCGGGCTGTTGCAGTTCAACCAGTATCATAAGTACACCGTCGACGAGCACTGCCTGCTGGCCGTGCAGCAGGCGACCGGGTTTCTCGACGACCCCGGGCCCTTTGGCCAGGTCTACCGGGGCATTGCCCGGAAACACGTCCTGCACCTGGCCCTGTTGATCCACGACTTGGGCAAGGGGCATCCGCAGGACCACTGCGAGGTTGGCCGCTCGATCGCCGAGGCCACGGCCGCCCGGCTGGGCTTGGAAAGCCGCGACGCCGAGGCCCTCAAGTTTCTCGTCCACCGTCACCTGTTGATGAATCATCTCGTCTTCCGCCGCGACACGAGCGACGAGCAATTGATCGTGCGGTTTGCCGTCGAGGTCGGCTCGCCGGAGCTTCTGGAAATGCTGTACGTGCTCACGGCCGCCGACCTGGCCGCCGTCGGGCCCGGCTCGTGGAACAACTGGAAGGCCGAGGTGATCACGGACCTCTACCAGCGGACCATGGACCACTTGGCCGGCGAATCTGTGGGGTTGAACTTCGAGGACCATCTCACCTGGCAACGCAAAACGGTGCAGGAACAACTCGGCCCGGTGGGGAACGATCCCTGGTTCCCCCGCCAGATCGAGGCCCTGCCGGCCAATTATCTCAACGGCACGCCGCCGGAGCAGATCGCCGACGACCTGCGTCTACTGCGCACGCTTCCGGCCGGCGATGTGAACGTGCGGGCCGACTACCAGCCGGAAGCCCAGACCGTCCGGTTCAACATCGCCACTCATGAGAATATCACACCCGGCGTGTTCCACAAAATGGCCGGTGCCCTGACCAGCCAGGGACTCCAGATTCTCTCCGCCCAGATCAACACGCTGGCCGACGGTCTGGTCTTGGACCGCTTCCGGGTGATGGACCCCGACTATGCGGACGAGCCGCCGCCGGAACGGCTGGAAAAGATCAAGCAGGCCGTGGTTCAATCGCTGCGAGCCCCGAACGGCCAGTTGCCCACGTTCCGCCGCACCTGGAAGTTCGGCGGCCACCGTCAGCCAACGGTCGAGGCGGTCGAAACCCGGGTCCACGTCGACAACAACACCTCCGCGGCGTTCACGATCCTCGACATCTTCACCGTCGACCGTCCGGGGCTGCTCTATACGATTTCCCGGGTCCTCTTCGAACTCGATCTCTCGGTCAGCCGCGCGAAGATCGGCACGGTGCTCGATCAGGTGGTCGACGTCTTCTACATCACCGACCGGGAAGGCCAGAAGATCCACGACCAGACGCGTCTGGACGAGATCCGCCGCCGGCTGCTCGAGGCGCTCGAAGGGATGAAGGCGGAATAGAGGGACCGGGCGGGCATCCGGCCACGGCTTGCCGGGAAAGCAAGCCGTGGCACGCCGAGGAACAAGACTGATCCGAATGGCTTCCGCCAGGGCTCCCGGATCGCATCACTGCCTCCTGCCGGTTCGTTGCTTGGCCAAGATCTGGCTCACTTGCGAATCCGAGTAAACGTGAGCGGAGACTTGCCTTTACCGCCCGGGGCCGACTCGAAGATGACGATCGCGTTGTCGATCGACTTGATCACGAGCCGCTCCTCAAAGTCCCCAAAGAACTTGTCCTTGGTCTTGATCTCGATCGTATCGTTCGAGATCCATGTGTACGTCCCCTTCGCCGGCGGGTCCTCCTCGACGGGGTGCGAGATTATGATCGTGCCGTCGGCAGAGAACTCCCATCGATTCGCATGGCTGGGTTCGATCTGCCACGTTCCCAACAAGAGTCTCTTGGCGTTCTCCGCAGGAGGCGAGATCTGCGACGGTATCGGTACATCCCACGTCAATACGACCCTGTACCGGTCGACGTCCCCTTGAGGCCCCGTCGTTCCCATAAAAGACCAACTGCCCTTGGTGAACGCAAAGACAAACGCGCCCGTCGGACAGTGGGAGATGGCGTCCCGAGGGGCCACGAAGACCGGATGGAGATATCCCTCCTTAGGCTCCGCGGGCCAATCGGGCGTCCAGAGCATCTTCGCATTCTCTAGTTGTTTGCGAAGCTTGCTCCACTCCGCGGCCTTATCCTTTTCATTGCTGGGGAGCTTCTCAATGCCCTTCGCGAGAACATAGAAAACCTCCGTCGCCGTTTTTTTATCGTTGCGAACCAGGGCACTCTCGAGGCTCAGCAGGGCGTTGAGCGGCGTGCTTCGGTCGGTAAAGGGCTGGCCGGCAGCGACCGCCTTTCGTTGGCGGCCATATTCCAGCGTTCGCGGGTTTTCCACACCGCGGTTCTCCGGAGGCATGTCCGCCAGTGTGCTTTGATCCTCGTCAGGCCAAAGGTAGCGAACCACCAACCCGCCAGCCGCCGAGGAGCCCGTGTAGTCGCGGAACGTCAGCGATACCCGGCCATTGAGCGATTCGACCGCCAACGTCGGGTGTGTCGCATCCACGAAGACCGCCGAGCGGGGCAGCACAACCTGGAAGTAATTCAGCCAGTTGCGCGAAGGATTGGCATTTATAAAACTTCGCACCTTGCCATCCCGCCAAAGCAGCGGAGATTCACGCCAGAGCGGCGTGTCCGGCGTGACCTGCATGGTGATTACGAAACGGAAGCTCTCCCCGGGCGGCACACTCTTGAGGAAGTGGATATTGACCCGGGGCTGGCTGCCTGCACTGGTCTCAAATGTCAGCAAATGCCCCTCCGTGTCATAGACCCTGCTGCTCTTGTCCCAGCCGGTTGCCCCCATCGCCACCATCTGGCTAGGCTTGGTATCGCGGTTGGGCATCTCGATCAGACTCGCACACTTGATGAGCCGCTGCGACTCAATGCTACAGACCATCGACTGCGTGCCGGCAATCTTCACCTGCTTGGCCTGTCGCTCGGCCTGCACCCAGCGGTCAAGCACGAGGAGATTGGCCACCAGGGGATCGTCTACGCTGAGCGTCACCTCGCCGGTCCCGGTCGCCACCGCTTTCTGGCCGGCAGAGACCAGGGTGTCACCCGTCTTGGTCTCGATCCGCACCGCGCCGTTGAAGACCGTCACCTCGGTTTGCTGCGCCCAACACCATGTCCCGGCCGCGACACATGTGATCGTGGCAACTAATACGCGTATCGTCGTCATCGTGGGTCCTTTCCGTCAACAGTCACCGTGAATGTTGTCCCAAGCGCATGGACGCGTCCCTGCGGGGTATCGATAACGAACGGTGGATGGGGGCTCGTCAGATCCGCCGTCATCGTTCCATGAGCCAGGGCCAACTCCAAGCCCCCGTTCTCATGCGCCAGCGCCAACCGGCTGTTGCTGGTCAGGACTACCCGGGAATTGTCCGCCAGCTGCAGTGTCAACGAGGCGTCTTTGGAGCAAAGGAGTGTGTCGCCGACGTATAGCCGCGAGCGGTCCGCGTGGATTTCCTCCCACTTCGAGCCGCTTTCATGCTTGACCAACACGGTACCCTGAACCTGATCGATTCGGATTGCGGCGGGCGTACCCTCGGCCAAGTCCCGCTCGTCGATCTGAGGGCTGCGTAGCACGAAACCGCCGATCGAAGCCACCAGGAGCACGAGCACACTCGCCGCGACGGCCTGCCAGCGGCGTGCCGAGCGGCGCGCGATTCTTTGCCCAGCATCGAAGGCCGCCTGGTACAGATCGAGCTCCGGCGACGGCAGTGCCACTCGGCCCAGCATCGTCTCGAGTTCGCTTTCGGTCGGCGTCAAGCCGAATCGGGTTGTATCTCGTGGGTCGTGCATCCCGACCTCTCAAAAAATTCTCGGATTGCGGCCAAGCCGGCCCGGTAGCGGTTAAAGACCGTAGAGACTGGCGCTCCGGTGACATCGCCGATTTCAGCCAGGGACATTCGTCCCCAAATTCGCAGGACAATCGTTTCTCGCTGTTCGAGGGGGAGCCGCGTCAACGCCTGCTGAACCGCCTCGGCATCGAGTCGCTCGTCGGCCCGGCAATCGAGTGATTCCTCGCTGCGTGTGGCACTCTGGGCCTCACGAACTGCGCGACGCCGGCGTTCGCGATGGGTGTTGAGCACCAGGTACCGCGCCGTCCGGTAGAGCCAAGCCTGGACCAGCGGAGGTTCTTCGGCCTGACTGAGGAGGCGTATGAAGACCTCTTGCACTACGTCGCCTGCGGTGTCTGCGTCCAGCCACTGCCGAACATAGAGCAGCAGCCCAGGGGCATACAGCCGGAACCACTGCTCGATTTTGACCGCAGCTACAGGCATGATGGGCATTCCTACCTTGATAAAACCGCCGCACGACGCTTTTCCCAAACGAACGGCGATTTTTTCACCTACCCCCACCCCACGACAAGGGGTGCCACCATTTGGCGTCAAGAGTCGGCCCTCACCGCAGCGTTCGAATATACCGTTGCCAGACGGTCTCGAACCTTACAAGCGGCATGCCCACCAGTTCCTCAAACGCCCCGGTCGGCGCAAGCGGCTGGAGGTCGGGGGCCAGATAACGGTCGAGGGCTGGATCGGCGAGCAGCCGTTTCTCGAACGTCAGGTAGTAGGCCAGTCCCCAGGCGTACCAGTAGTAGCGGTTGGCGTTCTCATCCGTCGCGGCCGGGACAACGAGGAAATCGGTCGGTCCGGCCGTGAGCACCTGCTCCAGCGTCAGCGGCAACCGGCCGGCCAGGTCGCTTTTCAGGTGTTTCAGGGCGTCGCGATGAGGGGCACCTAGGCGCAGGGTCCCCGATTCCGGCAACGCCTCTTCGAAGATCATCGCCAGCCCTTCGTCGAGCCAAAGGGGAACCCGGTGGTCCTGGCGTGGGAAGACGTAATTCTCCCGATACGCGTGAAAGGCCTCGTGGTAGAGTCTCGTCAGCAACTGCCCGGTGATCTGCTCACAGAGCTTCTCATTCTGCCGTTCCACCCGTTTGATCTCCGCATCCTTCTGCTTGATGCGGTCCTCGACCTTGCGTTTTTCGACGATCAGAACCGACTTCGCGTCGCTGTCGCCATAGCCCTGCCGGCGTAGCTGAGCGGCCACGTTTCGCAGGCTGGCGGGCAACTGGGCTTGCAGCTGCTTCAACTCGGCCTGCAGTCCCCGATGCTCCGCCTTGATCTTCGCGTGCTCCACGGCAAACCGGGTCACGTCGGTTCCGGCCAACACCACGTTCGGCTCCCGGAGAAACAGGGCCGGATTGGCGAGCGTCAGACCGTACGCCTTCAGTCCAGCGCGGTACTCCTCCAGCGAGCCGAAGACGCGAATCTCCAGCGGCCGCTTCGGGGTCGTGCGGGGCGGGAGCAGTTGGCGATAGGCGGTGAAGATCTGCTCGAGACGCACCGTCAGCCGCCGCGTAAGCTCCTCCTCGACCGTGCTATCCAGGGTGAACCACTTGCCCTGATAGCGCCAGTGCAGGAGGCCTTCCACGAGAACGGCCTGCAAGGCGACTGCCTCCATCCCTCCCGCTTCGATCTCGGCCCGACTACGCAACTGCTCAATTCGCTGCTGGAGTCTCGTTCGCTCGGCCGGCGGCAGGCGCTCGATCGCCCTGATCGCCACGCGTTCGATCGGCCGGATCACCAGGTAGGTCGGGCGCCCGGCAGGCTGTTCGATCTGAATCAGATTGACCCAAGCCGCATCGTCCGACTCGATCAGCCCTTGGAAGACACGACCGTCGCGCAGGGCGATCCGCTCGCTGGCCCAGACGCCGGTTTGCGGCGGCTCCGAGGTGGGCGCAGGGGCTTGCGCCGCGACGGGCATCGATAGCCCGAGAGCGATCTCCCACCCAACGATCATACTTGCCAAGAGTCGCCGCATCTCTCCGTTCCCACTTCAGGCGACAACCGGCCCCCCGCGTTTCATTCTACCACCCCAGGGGACGCGGCGAAAGAAGCGGAATTGGGCCATGAAGGCCAATCGGCCGCTGCCTGCCACCGCCGTCCGGCCAGTGCTCTTTCTGACACGCTGTGCTTGTTGAATTTGCGCGCGGGTGGCTTTTCGGATGCTCGGTGGACCGGCCGCGACCACTTGTTTCTTGCGTGGGTACTCGCGGCTGGCTTTACTCTTGCGTTGGTACGGATCGATGATCGCCTGGTCGATGAGATCCGTGAGGCGATCCCCCGGGCCAGGACGCCCAGGCTACAGGGGATGCCAGTGACACGACGAGGTTTGAGCGAGGCTTGCATCGGGTTGACTCCGACAAGCTTGGTTTTCTGTTGCTTTTTGGTTGTCGCTGGCTTCCCTGGGATCTGGTCTGACGCTTCGTCGGTCACTGGAGTTCGTAACCGTCACCAGTGGCCGTCTGGGCTCCCGTGCAAGGCCCTGACTTTTTTTGGCCACCGAAAGAGAGATCAGGCGAAGCGGAAGTCGAGTGGCACGTGGGACTTGCGACCAGGGACCAAGGGGCCAGCAATGTTAATCTGGGTCGACCCGTTGCACGGGGCCTTCTCCA
>JBDKTH010000798.1:0-5367 GCA_039680305.1 Thermoguttaceae bacterium
CCTCACCCTAACCCTCTCCCGGAGGGAGAGGGGATCACGGGCAGGGCTTTTAAAGGCTCCCCGTGGTTGCCGCGGAGTGGATCGGTACAATAGGGGCCTTCTCGATAGTGGTTGGCCTCGAAGAGGATGATGCGGAATGCCTTCGAACTTGGCGGTCGTGGAACAGTTGCGGTGGAAGAAGTTTCCGGTTTTGGACGATGGGTTCGTCTGTCTGGTCGACGTGATGGGCGACGATCAGGCGATCGTCCAGGCCGCCCGGGTCAGCTACGGCGAAGGCACGCGTCGGGTCTCGGACGACCGCACCCTGATCCGCTACCTGATGCGGCATCACCACACCACGCCGTTCGAGATGGCCGAGGTGAAGCTGTTGGTCCGCGTGCCGATGGACGCCTGGCGTCAGTGGATCCGACACCGTACGGCTTCAGTGAATGAATATAGTACGAGATACTCGATCGCCATCGACGCCGCCCAGACGACCGCGCCGGACGCGTGGCGGATGCAGGCCGCGTCGAACCGGCAAGGGAGCGACGGGCTGTTGGACGAGAAGACGGGCGAGGCGTTGTCGGCCCAGGAGACCCAGTTCCAGAAGCAGGCCCGGGAATTGTATCAGCAGCGGCTGGATCAGGGCGTGGCACGGGAGCAGGCACGCAAGGACTTGCCGCTGTCGACCTACACGGAAGCCTACTGGAAGATGGACTTGCACAACCTGCTCCACTTCCTCTACCTGCGCATGGACCCGCACGCCCAGCAGGAGATCGGGCAGTATGCGCGCACGATCGGCCTGGAGATCGTCCGTCCGCTGTTCCCCGTGGCCTGGGAGGCGTTTGCCGACTATCGCCTGGAAGGGATGCACCTGTCGCGGCTGGAGCGGGACGTGATCGCCCGGCTCGCGGCGGCGGGCAAGCTGCCGGCCGGCGAGGCCGACTTCTTGGCGGCCCAGGACCCGAACTGGGTCAAGCTCGAACGCTGCCGGGAACGCGACGAGTGCCGCGAAAAGCTGGTCCGGCTGGGACTCGTGCGGTAAACTGGCCCGCGAATGCGATTGGGCTGCTGCCTTCTGAACGTGACGCCATTGAAACCCAAGGTGACTCCATGTCTAGCGACTCCACGACCGCGGAACTGATCGAACTGAACCAGCGACTCCTCGACGCGATTGCTGAAGGGGATTGGGAGACCTACACGACCCTCTGCGACCCGACGCTGACGGCGTTTGAGCCGGAATCACGCGGGCATCTGGCCGAAGGGATGGAGTTCCACCGCTTCTACTTCGATCTCGGCTCAAGCAGCGGCCCCCGGAACAACACAATGTCGTCGCCGCATGTGCGTCTGATGGGCGACGTGGCCGTGATCAGCTACGTGCGGCTGGTGCAGCGACTGGACGACGCCGGCGCGCCGGTGACGTTCCGTGGCGAGGAGACCCGCGTCTGGCAACGCGTGGACGGCACGTGGCGCCACGTGCACTTCCACCGCTCGGTGAGCAGCTGAGGGGAAATGATGAATGATAAATGATGAGTGATGAATGAAAGGGACTTTGTTCTCCCATTCAGCATTTATCATTTTTCAGTCTGGCTTCTCGAACTGTTGGAGGAACTGGCGAAGCTGGTTCGTCTTCTTGACGTGGTCGTAATAGGGGTGGCCGGGGCAGGCGATCAGGGTGGCGAGGACCAGGAGGGTCGAGACGACGGCCAGGACGCGCCACCGGATGCGATGCGGCAGGTCGAAGATCGCCAGGCCGAACAGGACGCCGAACAGCAACCCGGCGCCGTGGGCCGTGTTGGCGACCGGCAGGAGGCCGGTGTAGCTCAGCAGGATGCACAGGAAGAACCAGAAGATCAGGAACTGGACCGTGTTGGCGTCGCAGACCATGGCCAGATCGAGATGCCATCGCCGGCCGACCAGCAGGATCCCGAACAGCCCGTACAGAATCCCCGAGAGGCCGACGATCATCGGCAACGGGCCGCCGTCGTAGGTCGATACGAGGAACTGGGGCAGCATGGAGAGATAGCCCAACAGCACGACCAGCCCCAGAAAGCGAAACGAACCGAAACGGCTCTCCAGGGGCGGCCCAAAGGTGACAAACATCAACACATTGAACGCGGCGTGCACCAGGCTCCCATGCATGAGCGCCGTGGTGAAGGGCCGCCAGACCTCCCCGCTCCAGATGGAGGGGAGGATCCCAAAGGCCGCATTGTAGTAGTGAAGCCGCCTCGGTTCGTCCAGCGAGCAGACCACCTCCAAGGCCACGGCGACGGCCGCAATGATCAATGTCACCGGCGTGCGGCGGAAATCGAGTTCGGGAAAAGGAAGCATTGGCGGTACTCGTTGGGCGTCAGGAGGTTCAGTCCCTCGTTCAACTTACTGAATCGAGCGGGAGAAGCCAATTGCAGTCGGTGGCAGGCGGCAGCCGTTTAGCCGCGGCACTTGTGCCGTGCACCTGCAATCAACAGGGGCCTCGATCGAGAACTCCGGCCGCAAGCGGCCGGGCCAAACGGTCGTGTACCACCTACTGACTGATACGCACCCCCTCTGGCATCCACCGCTTTCAAGAGCTGACCTATGGCAATCCTTCCCTGGTCCGTATAATCGGCACCCGACTTGACTGACCCGCCCGTCGATCGGAGGAGACAGGATGCACTCGATCGCGATCATGAATCAAAAAGGGGGCGTGGGGAAGACAACCACCGCGGTGAACGTCAGTGCGGCCTTGGCCGCCACTGGGCAACGCGTCTGCTTGATCGACCTCGATCCCCAAGCCCATGCCTCGCTTCACTTTGGCATCGAGCCGCGTCTAGATGGCCCGTCGATCTACGACGTCCTTGTACGTGACGTTCCGCTAGCCGAGGTTCGCCGGCAGGTCGACACCAACCTCTGGGTGGTCGGCTCCCATCTGGATCTGGCAGCGGCCGAGGTGGAGCTGGCCGGCGTGGTGGGGCGCGAGGTGATCCTCCGCGACAAGTTCGAGGAGGACGACGCCGAGTTCGACTATCTGTTTGTCGACTGCCCGCCCTCGCTGGGGGTCCTCACGCTCAATGCGTTGGCCGCGGTGGAAGAGGTGTTCATCCCCTTGCAGCCGCATTTCCTGGCCTTACATGGGCTGAGCAAGCTGCTGGAGACGATCGAGCTGGTGGCCCGGCGGCTCAACGGCAAGTTGAAGCTCGGCGGGGTGGTCATGTGCATGTTCGACGCCGGCACGCGGTTGGCGGCCGAGGTGAGCGAAGACGTGGAAGAGTTCTTCCGCCGCGCCAATCGCAAGGAATCGCCCTGGGCGCAAGCCCGCACGTTCCAGACGCGGATCCGGCGCAACGTACGTCTGGCCGAGGCTCCGAGCTTCGGGCAATCGATTCTTCAGTACGCGCCTACGTCCAACGGCGCCGAAGACTACCGTGCGTTGGCCGAAGAGATCCTTGCGCTCGGCCTAGAGCGGGGCTATCGCCCCAATGCGGAAGAGCAGATTCCGCTGCGGGGATAGGCGGCCGCGAACGACGATCAGACCATTCAGGCCACCGCTGGCTTGCTAGCGGTGGCCTTTTTTTGTTCATTCGGCATCGGGCCGTCACCGCCGATCTCCGAGGGTTGCGCGATCTGGCCGGCGCTGGACGGAGAGCGTCGGCACACTTTACCCGCGCGTTTCTCTCTCTCCAGACGGCAGATCTTGCAGTCATGGCGGCAAGCGCGAATCTGTAGCGGATCTGCGGGGCGTGACGTGAAGCTTTGCCGCTTCTAGAAAGATGCTCTTTTCCGGTCGGATCGCGTCTTTTGCCGCTGGGCGCGATCGCATCGATTGCCGCAGCTTGCACCGGTCAAAACGTGTCGTGGAATGCCGGATTTGCCAAATCTGGTATGTCCGGAGGTCGATGCGTTAACTGGGATGAAATTGGGTCGGAAAGGAGTCGATCGATGAAATACCTCCGCGTCGTGATTCTTCTAGGCGTTCTGGGGTGGACGACGCCAGCGGCATGGGCCCAATACGGCTTGTATGGCTCCCCAGAAATGGTCCGCCTGCCGCAGCCACGGCCGAGCATGGCATCCTCGGTTGACACGTACGGCGAGGCGATGCCGCGTCCGATCGATCCGGCAGCCTACACGGCCGCGCCGCTACGGCGTCCGTACGCGGCGGCGTACACGGTGCCCAGCGGCGGTCCGGCGGTGCAGCCCCCGAACCAACCGCTGCCGCCGGCCCCCTCGCCCTCGGACGCCCCGATGCCCCTGCCTCCGGCGCCGTCCCTGGACCAGCCCCGGGCGACACCGGCGGTCCCGCCCCCGGCCGGGCTGGAGCCGATCGCGGAACCGAACGACGGCGTAATCAGCAAGATGCTTCAAGAGGCCGGTTGCAGCAACGGCCCCGTGACGGGACCGGGCGCGACGTGCGAGTCGCCGTTCGGGCAAGCGGTCTGCGACGCGGGCCCGGCGTGCGATGCGGCCCCGATCCTGGAATCGAAGAAATGGTTTGCCACGGTCCGCAGCCTGTTCATGACCCGCAACAAGGCCAACCGGCTGTGGACGACCTACGAGACGGGCAATAACCCCAATCAGATCCCCACCGACACGGATTGGGACTGGAAGGCCGGCGGCGAAGTCCGCTTCGGCCGCTGGTTTGGCGCCGGCTGCCAAGCCGTGGCCGACTGCTCCGACTGCTACAGCACCTGGGGCGGCTGCAATCCCTGCACGCCGTGCGACACGGGCGGCGCATGGGCCGTGGAAGGCGTCTACTGGACCCTGGACAGCTTCGGCGACATGGTCAGCCGCTCGATCGGCGGGGGCACGGTCAGCACCCCGCTGCTGGTCGACGAGGTCTTCTTCGGCGCCGATCCCGGCACGGTCTATTTCGACACCGCCGCGGAACACCGCGTGTGGCGCCGTTCGGAAATCCACAATGTCGAGCTCAACATGATCGCTGGCCAGCCCTTGCTGGCGGAAGGCATGCTGAACGTCAGCTGGTCCGCGGGGGTTCGCTACTTCCGCTTCGCCGACGAGTTGGCCTTTGGCTCGCTTCAAAACACCTATACCTGGGGCGCAGACGGCGGCACCCACGAGGCCTACCTGCGCGACCGGATCACCAACGACCTGGTCGGCGGGCAGTTCGGCTTCAACGCCAGCTACCTGTTGGGCTACAACCTGCGGCTGTTCCTCAACCCCACGTTCGGACTTTACGGCAACCACATCCGGAATCGGTTCCAGCTCTATCGCGGCGACGGCCTGGTCGCCACGACCAACCCGTACACGGGGACCTATCCGATCGACTCCAGCAAGGAAGTCGTCTCGTTCCTGACCCAGCTCGACGTGGGGCTGGAGTGGCAGTTCGCCCGGAACTGGAGCGCGAACATCGGCTATCGGGTCCTGGTGGCCACCGGGATCGGCTTGGCCGAC
>JBDKTH010000989.1:0-2635 GCA_039680305.1 Thermoguttaceae bacterium
GCCCAGATGATCGACCGGCTGATCGCGGTGGCCGATTCGCCGGTCGAGGAGATCCTTGGGCACGTGCTGGCCGAGTCGGAGTACCGGAAGCAGTTCGAGGGGACCGACCGGGAGGAAGACCAGGATCGGCTGGCCAATATCGACGAACTGTTGACCGTCGCCCGGGAATTCGACGAGCGCGGCCCGGACGACCGGCCGCTGGAGCGCTTTCTGGAAGAGAGCTGTCTGGTGAACGACGTCGACGCCGGGGAGGAGGGGAACGACCGGGTGACGCTGATGACGCTGCACGCCTCCAAAGGGCTGGAATTTCCCGTGGTGTTCCTCGTGGCCGCGGAAGAGGGCCTGCTTCCCCACGAGCGCAGCCGGGAGCGTCCCGATCAGCTTGAAGAAGAACGCCGCTTGATGTTCGTCGGGATCACCCGGGCCCAAGAGGACCTGCAGTTGAGCATGGCCCGCTACCGCGACTTCCGCGGCCAGCGCAAGATGACGATCCCCAGCCAGTTCCTGATGGAACTCCCCCGCGGGGAGATGGAGGTGCACGAGCCCTCATCGATTCGCTCGGGCTGGGGCGGCTCCCTGTCGGACGAGACGTTCTACATGGCCGCCGACGCGCAGTTCTCCGACGAGGCCGAGGTCCCCTACTGCCCTGCTTTGCCGTCGCCACGCGTGGCCCCGACCATCCAGTTGACGACCGCGGCGGAAATGGTCCATGGCGGAGCCTTGCCGGCGGTCTCGCCCGACGCCTTCCATCAAGGCATGGTGGTGAGACATCCCAATCATGGCCTGGGGCGGATCGTCGCCCTGAGCGGCAGCGGCACCAGCCGCAAGGCGACGGTCGCCTTTTCGTTCGGCCAGATGAAGTTTGTGATCGCCCAGAGCCCGCTGCGACCGGTCAAGAAATAATACCCGCGTGGGAAAGATGCGTCTTGGCGCAGGCGATCCCCGTGGCTCCCCCGAAGGGGATGATTTCTCCCTTCGATGACGGTCGACAAGCGACCGCGCCCCTTCCAGGTGCGGCTATGGACGGATACAATAGTGCGTGTCTGGGTCCTTGTCGAAACTGCGCAGAATCACTACGTTCGCCCTGAAGCTTTCTTCAGGCGAGGGAGGAAGGAGCATTGGTATCTACACATTTGCGACCGAATTACGGATTGGATTCGTAGAACAGGAGGCTATTTCCAGAGAAGAGTTTTGATGAGGAGTAAGGTTGAGTTTTCCCACACTGGGTGTTGATCTTCGATTGGAGAAAAGGTACGAGCAGTTGGTGGCAGAGCATCTAGCGCCAAGGCAGGCGGTGGCCGCGGGCTTGCGGGCGTTGCCCGGGGAGAACAAGGCGTTCGCCTCGACCCAGGCGCTCTGGCGGTTCTTGAAGAACCCTCGGGTCGGGCGAACCGTCCTTCACCGACCGCTGGTAGAACGCGTCCGGGAAGTCCTGGCCGCCGAGCAGCCGGCGTATCTGTTGATCGTGCACGACTGAAGCCAATTGCACTATCGCCGGCATCACGGCAAGCGCGATCGGATTCCCCTGCATCACGAGTATGACCTGGGCTACGAACTGATGACCGCCCTGGCCCTCTCCGCTCGCGATGGCCAGCCGATCGCCCCCGTCTCGCAGGCGTTGGAGGCCTCCGATGGGGTGCACGCCACGCATGCCGCCACGGTGCGTCCCTCCGAATCCCATCTGGATGCTGTCGAGCCGTTGATGCGTCAGGCCGAGCAGGTGGCCGGCGGGACGCCGTGCGTGCATATCCTCGACCGCGAGTCGGATGCCGTGGACTATCTTCGCCGTTGGGATCAGAAGTCACGGCGGTTCCTGGTCCGGGCCCACCGGGGGCGGATCGTGGAGCACGCGGGGGAAGAACGGCCCCTGGCCGCGGTCGCCGCGACCCTGGCCGCCCAGGGCGCCTTTCGCGACGTCCGCGGCGTGCTGTACCACGGCCGCCCGGCGCGGCAGTGGGTGGCGGAGACCGCGGTGGTCCTCAAACGCCCCGGTTATCGGCAGCGCCCCAAGCACGATCCGGGGGGCCGCAAGCGGTTCAAGGGCCGGCCGCTTGCGCTTCGGCTGGTGGTCAGCCGCGTCGTCGCCCCGGACGGCACGCTGCTGGCCGAGTGGCTGCTGTTGACCAACGTCTCCAGCGAAGTCGCGGACGAAACGATCGCCCTGTGGTACTACTGGCGCTGGCGCGTGGAAAGCTTCTTCAAACTGCTGAAGTCGGCCGGTTTGAACCTGGAGGAGTGGCAACAAGAGACGGCCGAGGCGATTGCCCGGCGGCTCTTGGTGGCGAGCATGGCCTGTGCGGCCGTCTGGACCATCGCCCGCGATCCCTCGCCGGCCGCCGAAACGCTTCGCACGCTCCTGGTGCGGCTGAGCGGCCGCCAGATGAAACGCGGCGTCTCCTTCACCTATCCCGCGCTGCTGGCTGGTCTCTGGACCCTGCTGGCGATCCTTGACGTCCTGGAGTCCTACGATCTTGCCACGCTCTACCGCCTTGCAGATCTCGCTCGCCCAGGATTCTGGGCCTCCCCGCGAGATAGGCCAAATGTGTAGATACCAAGGGGAGGAAGGAGTCTGCCGCTCACCCGTTGCATGTGCATGGCAGCGGTGATCGCTGGTCCACTATCGCATCAAGAGAAG
>JBDKTH010000435.1:0-8126 GCA_039680305.1 Thermoguttaceae bacterium
CCTTACCGGTTTTGTTCGTCAAAACCCGTCAGCACCCCTAGCGCGTCCCCTGGGCCTTCACGATCGCTTCGGCCAGCTCGCGGCGGGCGGCCTGTAGGGCCTGAGGGTCGCGGCAGTAATCCCACCAGTTCGGCGCAATCCGGTCGACCACCTTCTGGACCGCGTCTTTGCCGCCGTGCTTTTCCAGCAGGGCGAAGTATTCGTAATCCTCCATCCCGTCGCGAAGGCTCTTGAGCCGGATGCTGGCCACCGGGCCGTCGATCCCGCACGGCACGCCCGGATAAAAGAGGTAGCCGCCGCCGTTGTAGTGGCGCGGATGGGCAAAGGCCGGATTGAACCAGGGGTCGATCACCGCCGTCACCGTGCTCCAATACAAGAGCCCCGTGATCCCGTACTGCCGGTTGACCCAGGTGGGAATGCGGTAGACCACGAGCGGCCGGTCAATGTGCCAGTAGGGCGGATCCTTGTCCTTGAGCTGTTGGTACTGCGGGTGATACGGCGGTGTCCGCTGCACCAGGGCCGTGTACGACCAGACCTCGTCGCCGTGGGCGATCTTCTCGCGCGTCGAGTCGCGATCGATGAAGCCCCACAAGGGACACCAGATGTCGATGGCCGGATTCATGTCGGGCCAGGACGGGTCTTGGAGATAGGTCTGCTCGACGACCAGGCACTTCAACTCCGGGACCGCCTCGTGAACCAGTTGGCCGAGAACCAGGACCTGCTCGTAGTTCTCACGCAGGTTCGGCTCGTCCAACAGATAGATGTAAGCCCGCTTGTCCCAGCCGTTCTGCCTCACGTAGTCGTAATACGCCCGGTAGTAGCGCTCGGCCTTCTCCCGCTCCGCCGGCGCGATGTCCTTATAGTCGGGGCGGGTCGTCGAGCCGGGGAGCGTGGCAAACGGAGCCCGGGGGATCTCGAAATCGGTGACGTGCAGCTCGTTGATGAATTTCTCCAGTGCCGCGTGCCGCTCGGGTACGACGGTCAATGAGCCGTCGGCGTTGACCTTCGGCAGCAGATGCTCGGGGAGCGGCGGGTTGAGCCGGTGCTCGGCCATCGCCTGGCAGTAGCGGGCTTCAATCTCCCGGAAACGGTCGCAGTCGCGTTTCACGTTGAAGTAGCGGGCGATGCTCGAAAAGGTG
Source organism: Thermoguttaceae bacterium (assembly GCA_039680305.1). Taxonomy (GTDB): domain Bacteria; phylum Planctomycetota; class Planctomycetia; order Pirellulales; family Thermoguttaceae; genus JBDKTH01. The sequence goes on from JBDKTH010000435.1 coordinate 1,140, forward strand.
CCAAAATGGTTCCGGTGCGTCGGACCGTCGGGCAGGGTGAAGTCCCACACGGTCAATGTCACAGGGATCTCCGCCTTCCCTTCGCGAGCGACCACACGGAACGTTCCCCGGTACACGCCGGCCGGCGTATTCTTCGGCACATGCACGTCGACCCACAGCGGCTGGTTTTGCCCCTGGAACACTTCGAACGGCAGGGCATACATGTCGTAGCCCCCCATCACCAGCGGCTCGCCCCAACGCTCCCGGTGCTGGTTCAATGGCTCGATCGGCTGGCCGGTGACCGGATTGATCATCGGCACGAGCGGGTCGGGATAGAGGCCCGGCGGCAGTTCCGCCCGGGATGTCGACATGCGCACGCGCACGTACTCTTCGCGGTAAAGCTTCACGTTCTCCTTGGCGATCTTCGCCCCGCCGTCGCCGACCAGGTCGGAGATTTCCGCCCCCGTCACGCGGAGGTTCCCCTTGAGCGCGGCGACGACGACCTGGAACGACTCGCTTTCGTTCCGTGCGGCGGCGATTTCCGCGGCCGGAGCGCCGAACGGCTTTTCATGCTGAGCGATCCGTTCCATGGCGCCCAACACGGTCAGTCCCAAAGGCTTGTCGTCGGAGGCTGCCGCTCGCGGAGCGAACCCCGCGGCGAGCATCATCAAGGCGAGACAGATCGCGCGTTGCATAGCCAGACCCTTTCGATCGGAGAGGTGGGATCATGAACCATCGCCTGCTATTGTGGGGTCGGGAGTAGGTGGGGTCAAGCGGCGAGTCTCCCGACGGGGGAGTGCTTATCGCAGTCGCCGAGGTCGCCTAGAATAGACGCATGCTCCGCTCTGCCTCAGACCAAAGGCACCAATTCCCCAAGGATCGCTGAAATGGTCACAGCACCAAGCGAGAACCGGATGGTGAACCGAAGTCAATTTGCCCTCGGGGCGGCCCTGACGCTACTTATGAGTGTCTTCGGGGTTGCGATCCCATTGATGGCCTACTTGTGTGATGGGTTTTTCTTGCTCTTGGAGAGTGAGATACCCAAGGGATCGGAGTTGCTGATTCGGACCTCGCCCTGGCTGCCCCTTCTCATCGCGATTGTCGGTTCGGTGGTGCTGCTCGTGAAGGAACGACGCCTGAACGCCGCTTCGGCCGCGAAGTGGAACCTGGCGGCGATCGTCCTCATCTTGCTCGTCGGTGGGATCCTGCTCGCATCGTGCATCCTGCCGATGATGGCGATCATCCACGTCCACACCACCATGTAGCCTGCGAGGTGGAACATGCCAGCGATCCTGATGATCGTGGTCCTTGCCGGGGCGAATGCTCCGGATGCCCCCGATCCCGCCACTCTGCGTGTGGCCGTGCAACAATGGCTGGAACAAGTCAGCTTTCGTTCCACCTATCGCTTGCGTGTGGGCTTTGCCAAGTCGAAAGAGCAAGCGTTGCGAGGAGAAATAGACCCCGAGCTGAGCAGAGTCTCGCACGAAGCATGCGGGATCTTCGACAAGCCCGGTGCCGGATTCGAAGCGCGCGGAGTCTTCAACAAGTCGGGCCCCAAGATGCGATGCTCGTTCGACGCGGGAGTGGCCGGCGTTCAATACGGCCGGACAAAAAACGATACTACCCGTGAGCCGGTTGATGAAGCGACGGATGGGGTTGTGGGGATTCGGATCTTCCCGAAACGTCACGAGTTGTTTGGCGACGTTGCCAAGGCCGCTTACATCAGGCGATGGGAGCAACGAGCGGACAAGGCATGGTCGGCGGGGGACATGACCGCCAAGCAGGTCAGCCCTCTCAACCCCATGTACGCAGACGAATCGCAGCCGTTTGCCGGCCTACGCATCGTGCGCATCCGAGCCCTCGACGGAGAACATCTGGAGGCCATCTGTCAGGGGCGTGAGCTGAAACGACGCCGACGAGTCGATTTTTGGGAGACACGAGACCGCCGGATCGTCTTCTGGACCAAGCCCACGCCCCCGGTCGTCGAGAGAGTGGAGGAAGTGGTTGAGCGAATCACGCGAGACGAGCCATCGAAGGTGTTGAGGCGGGATGAGTACCAGGCAATCCTCTCGGACTTCCGAGAGTGCCCGGGGGGCTGGGTCGCCAGACGTGTGCTATTGGTCGCACTTCAGCAGAACGACGTGATCCGTGTGCGTGAATGGAGATCGGACGACCTTGGCGACCAGCCGCCAACGGAGGCCGACTTCGCCGTGACCATTCCTTCAGACGTCCGTGTGGTGGGGATCAAGCGTGGCTTCCCGACGGGCTCTGTGCGGGCGATGGATCCCAGCAAGGTCAACCTCCTCGATTTGGAGGACGACAACCTCGCCGCGAAGCCTCCGAGACGCCGACCGCTCCTTCAAACGGGACTGGGCCAACTTCTTCTCGCTTGGGGCGTTGGAATCGCAGCTTTTGTGGTGATTGCGGGATGGAGTCTCTTCAAGGGCCGCGATCGTGGTCCGGATGTGGACGAATGATTGACCATAGGAGTCCTCCATGTCGATGATGCTCGGCGCGGTCCTTCTGTTCTTCGGGGGCTACGTCGCCCTGGTAAGCTTTGGCCTATACCGTCCGTTCCCCTCCAGAGCAGATTATGAGAAGTGGCAGGCCGGTTTTGGCAGTACGTTCCGTTGGCTTGGACCGGTCTTCGGAGTCATTGGACTTGCGATCCTGCTACGATCTGCCATGATCCTATCGCCGTGTCCAAGGAACGTCTCCGCACCTCCCGGTCTGCCGCCCTTCGATGCGCGGACGGGAGACGACGCCCAAGGTGCACCACGCAAACTCCGGATGGTGTGTTCCGCGTGTGGCGAGTGGAAGGAGTACGACCACAAGGCCTTCATCACGATGTTCGTCGAGGGCTTGCCTCCGGATTCTCCAGAAGCACAGGAGAGGCTCAAGAATCGCCAAGAGGTCATGCCGTTCATCGAAAAGCATCTGGCCCATTGCCGGGAGCAGGGCGGTGGCATCAAGTTCATCGAGGAGGGCGAGGCCGCCTTCCGTCGCCTCGATCCAAAGAAAGAGGAGAAGTGACCCGGATGTCCCCGAGTTACAGTTTCGAAGCCTGTGCCACGGGCCGGCCGACCACAGGCGGGACGCCTATGCTACGGCGGCCGGCACACGGGCGAACGGTGAGGCGGAGCGGACCTGATGCTTTGGGTTGTCTTCCGCGGGGCCCGAGGGTATCCTGGGCTGGGGTAGCCTGATGGGGGGCGGACATCGGGCCGACGCACTCGGGCGGGGCCCTTGAGGAGACGATCATGCGAACGGTGCTCGGACTGGCTGCGGTAGCGGTGGCGGCTCTGGTCAGTACGGCGACGGCCGGGGACATCGTGCTGGAAAACGCCCGGCTGCGGGCCGTGCTGGGCGACGATGCCGCGTGGCGCTCGTTGGTCGACAAGACGACCGGCAAGGAATATTGTCCGGCGGGCAAACGGATCGCGTTTGCCGATGCAAAGATTGGTGAGAAGACCCATGTGGCCAATCGGGCGTCGCTGGCCGGCGATCGGTTGACGATCGGGCTGGGCAAGTGCGAGACGCAACTGACCTACGTGGTGACCAAGACCGACGACTGGATCACGTTCCGATTGGAAAGCATCGCCGGCCCGCGCCCAAGCCGCCTGACCGTGGTTCGCGTGGGCGTGACGATCACCGATCACGTCGGATCGCTTCTCGGCGGGGCGTGGAACGAACAGTATGCCGTCTGCCTGCGGGGCATCAATCTCCAGACCGAAGGGCATGCAGGCCAGCGTGCCGACCGTGCCTTGTTGGTCACGGCGGCTCAGGATCAACCCGGCCCGAAGCTGGAAGGCTCGGGAGCCGCTCTGATCACCGCGCCGACGACCGAGTTGCGCCCAATCCTCTCGAAGCTCTCGGTCATCTATGACCTGCCGCGCAATGAGGCCAATGGCGTTCCGTCCAAAGACCTTCCGGTCGCCCGGCGGTCGTACTGGTTCTTGACCTTTGCCGAGAAGGACGTGGACAAGGTCATCGACTACTGCCACCGCACGGGCATCCGACAGGTGCTGCTGAGTTCTGGTTCGTGGTGCGCCAGCGTGGGGCACTATACGTTCAACCAGAACTATCCCGACGGTGTCGAGAGCCTGCGTCGCACGGTGGCCAGGCTGCACGAGCAGGGGATTCTCGTGGGGATGCATACGTTCGCCTCCAAGGTCTCGAAGCACGACGCCTACGTCACGCCCGTGCCCGACCGGCGGTTCTGTGTCGACATGACCGCGACCCTGGCAACCGACGTGAGCGCGACGGCCACGGAGATCCGCACGAGCACCGACCTGAGCCAGTGGCCGGGCAGCCCGGTCTGCAAGCAGAAGGTTTGGGAAGGACACGTCAGCAAGCATCAGGAGGTGATCGTCGACGACGAGATCATCGCCTACCAGAGCATCGGCCCGGAGGGGAAGTGGGACACGTTCCTGGGCTGCCGCCGCGGGGCGCTGAAGACCAGACCTGCCGCGCACAAGCCCCAGACCGAGTGCCGCCACTACGCGGTCGACGGATGCATCAACGGCTATATCCTCGACCTGGACAGCTCGCTGTTCGACGAGACCAGCTCGCGGCTGGCGGCGATCGTCAACGCCTGCGATGTCGACATGGTCTACTTCGACGGCAGCGAGGACGTGGACAAACGGCGTTATAACTACTACGCATCCAAGGCTCACGCGGTGCCGATGAGCAAGTTCACCAAGCGGCCGCTGGTCCACATCGGCGGCGGGTTCGCCTATGGGCTGTGGCACTCGTTCACTCGCGGCGGCACCGTGGACCAGTACCCAGGCACGTACCTGGCCTATCTCCACGACGGCGGAACGATCGCCAAGTGGCCCACGTGCAAGGACCACATCGACCGCTCGGTCCGCAACGTGCTCCAGTGCGAAGACAACCTGACGACCGGCGAACTCGGCTGGTTCGGGATCAACCCCAAGCAGGGCAAGTACGATGGGCTGCAGTATGACGAGATCGAATACCTGATGTGCAAGTCGCTGGGCTACAACGCGCCGATCTCGCTGCAAACCAGCTTCTCCGCCATGGAAGCCCACCCGCTGACGCCCGATCTCCTGGAACTCATCCGTGCCTATGAGGAAGTACGCAGCGCCGGCCAGACGCCGGCGACGACGCTCGGCCGACTGCGCGAGCAAGGCAAAAATTCCGTGATGCTGCGGGGTAAGCTGGCGAAGAAGGCGGCCGGGCCGGAGTTTGTCGAAGTGCACGAGATGCCCGAGGTGGCCGGCACGCACGACCTCCGGGCTTTCGTCGGCTCGTGCGGCAGCGATGCTGTTGCGACGCTCTGGCACTATACGGGTAGCGACGGCAAGCTCACGCTGTCAACAACCAGCGTTGAAGCTTACGACGTCCAAGGCAATCCTCTGCCGGTCGAAATGACCGAAGGAACAACGACCCTTTCGCTCGACCACCGGCGGTGGACGCTCCGCTTCCCGGGCGTGTCGGCCGAGTTAGCCATGGAACTGCTGAGGAAGGGCCGATTCGAGGCACGCAAGCCGGCCGTGCTGTGGATCGAGGCCGAGGCGTTCCAGACGTCGGTCGGCCCGATCGGCAGAGGGAGCAAGGCCAAGGTGCGCGACAACGAGGCGTTCGGAGACATCATCGTCTCCGAGACGGCCGACCGTTCGGGCAAGCAGCCGTGTTACTGCGAGTATCGCGTGCAGATTCCGCACAAGGGCCGATGGACGCTCTGGGCCCGGGTCCGATATCCGACCGGCGGCGACTTGTCGTTCTCGCTCGTGCCGCTGGACGAGACGGGAACGCCCCTGCCCGGCCGAGTGCTGGGCAACTGCGGGGCGAATGACAAGCGATGGCACTGGACCGGCAGCGGCGGCGGATCGACCACGCCTCCGCCCGGGCGGCCGATTGTGCTTGCCCTGAAGCCGGGCGAGTTTGTGTTCCGCATTGCTCCGCGCGAAACCGCGGGGAGTGTGACGGCCAATCCGCGGTTGGATTGCCTCTGCCTGGCCGAAGACCCGGCCTACGTACCGACCGATGCGGATGCGCGAGCAAGTCAGAGCCGGGCCGTGCCGGCCCGATGACCGGGATGGCACGCCCTGGCTGTGCGGAGGTTGTTTCGTGGTACGATGATCTGACGCAAGGAAAATGGCGATCACATGACGGATCTGATCCTCGGTGCGGCACTGATCGCGCTGCTTTCCGTTGGCTTCGGCGTGGCGAGTGCCCGGATCGCGGCACGGCTTTCGTCGAAGGCCATGAATCTGTATCTTGTCGCACTGATTGTCGCGACGATCGCCTTCTGCGTCGTTCTTCGCGGGCGTCTGCCGATGGCTCGCCTGCTGCCTTGGTCGAATGTGATCGTCGTGGGCGAGTGGGTGCCGATCGGCATTGGCGGCCTCATCGGGGGCGTCCTTGTCAAAGGGGGCATTCCGCGTTGGCGTCGCCTTTTGCTCGCGTTCGGACTGGCAACATTGGGGATCTACGCCCTGACGCAGCCGTTTCTCGACTCGCCGCCGCGATCCATGGACCGCTGGTCCAAGGAGGGCGTGTGCCTGCAGAGCAGCGCGGCGTCGTGCAGTGCGTGTGCCGCCGCCACGTTGTTGCGCAGCGCGGGGATCGAATCGTCGGAAACCGAGATGATCCCTCTATGCCTCACCGGCACGACAGGCACGCCGACGCTCGGAATGTATCGAGGGCTGAAGCTCAAAACGCGTCACACGCCCTGGTCGGTGAGCGTTTTTTCGGCCAACGTGGACCAGCTGTTCGAGCAAGACTGCTGGCCGGTGCTGCTTCCCGTGGTGTTGCCCCGCGGCGCGAAGGTCGATCCACGCTATCAACAGGAATGGGGCTGGACGCCGGGACTCGGCCACGTCGTAGTCGTCTACGGCCGCGTGGGAAATGACCGGATCGACGTCGGCGACCCGTCGATCGGTCGGGAGCATTGGACCGTCGAGGACCTGCGCGTGCTCTGGCCCGGCTACGGGATGCGATTGGTGCGCCGCTGAGCGAGCAAGAATGGTAGCAGGCACGCTC
>JBDKTH010000123.1:0-2762 GCA_039680305.1 Thermoguttaceae bacterium
TCCGCGGTCCTCACGGAGGATCAGCGGCGTCGGGCGTACGAGAAGCTCGGCGAGGAGATCAAGGACCGCGCGGAGGGGGCCGCCCCGCTGGTGATCGAAGAACTCTTGGCCAACCTCGAGGCGGCGACCGAAGACCTCGACGCGGTCGAGGCCCCTGCGGCCCCCTCCGACATCGCGCCGCCCGAGACGACCCCGCCGACGACCCCGCCGACGGCCGACGCCGCCCCGTCCGAGACCGCCGCGCCGGTCAGCTCGGCCGCGCCGAGCGACCCGCCCCCGGCGAGCGATCCCGCGTCGCAGTCGTCCCGCGCTGCGCCCTCGCCGACGTTGCCCGAAACGGCCCCCGAGCCGGCTCCTGCCCCCGAAAAACCGCGTCAAACCAGGCCAGATGAGGAGGATGGCGAAGGCCCCGTGCAACACACTCCCCATTCCTACTAGTTCTCTTGCCCTTGACCCCTGGCTGTAAGTCCTATGACAGAAACGCCTTCCGCTTCTCCCCCCTCCCACCATCCCGGTGGCAAACACCCCGGGGCGGTGCACGGAGACCCAAATGGCCGTCGTGGAGCGTCAAACCGGCGTTGGACGTTCCGCAAGACGTCAGCCTAGGACCAAGGGCCCCAAGAGACAAGGAAAAGGGCCCCGTGAATTCGGCTGGTCGGACTCGTTTCGCCCCAAGCCCCGCTCAGACTTCGTCGTGCCACTGGCACCGTGCCAGTGCTTCCCTTGCCCAACCAACCAACCAAGCACCGGCCCCATGCGAAACCCTCAACCGCGACGAACTTGCAGCCGACCCCTCCGGAAACCGGAAGGAAGGCTTTCGATGCATCATCTCCCGAAAAGGGCGATGGGCAAGCCTAAGTCCAAGAGACACGAGCATCGTATCAGTGCTTCTCTTCCTGGATATCGCGTACTCCGGCCATTTGGCCGGCGTGGGATAGGCGAGGAACAGGGCCCGGCAAAGCTCGCAGGTCACGTCGGTTTGGAGCACCGTGCCGTAGCTCGAACCGTAACCGGCCGCCAGTTCGATCAACAGGCCATAGCGGTCGCGGGCCGCCGTGTGCATGAGGACGGGCCGCGGGTTGTCGTTGTAGACCCGCGCCAACAGGTACTGCGAGACGCCGTCCTCGTCGGCCTGATGGAGCAGGTGCCGCCCACGCAGCCGGCGGTTGGCGATCTGCTGGAGATCGATGGCCCGGAACTCGTTGTCCGATCTGGCATTGACCGGCAGGATGCCGATCTTGTTGTCCCGGGCGCCGCCGTTGCCATGGAAGTCGAGGATGCAGTACAGGTTCGGACTGGCGACGATCGCCTGGTAGGTCCGAGCCTCAGGCTCGGAGAGCGGGGCGTTGCCTTTCCAGTCGTAGTCGCCGGCCGACCACTTGCCGTCCTTGTTGCTGTCGGTGCCTTTGAACTTGTCCCAGCAGTAATCGCCCTGGCGGTTGAGGTCGACGCCTTGGGCGTTCTGCCGCCGCATGTGGTCGTAGCCCCAGGGATTGAGATACGGGACGATCTTGATCTGGACCTTGTCGAGATCGATCACGTCTTTCATCGCCCCCTCGGCCACGCGTCGGGCAAAGGTCACCAGCCCATAGCCGGGCTCCCATTCGCTCCCGTGGGCCGCGGCGTAGAGGAAGTAGAGCGGAGCCCCGGGCCGGCCCAGGTTCAAGCTACAAAGCCGATAACCCTCCGAGGCCGGCCCCTCTTCCTGGAACCGGATCGCCGGATAGTCGGCCGCGGTCTGTTTCAGCAGTTCCACGAATTCGGCGTAGGGAAGCTTCTTCGCGTAGTATTGGCCGAACCGCACCGGATTGGTCAGGGCTCCGGTGACGACCGTGTACTTGTAGTAGGCGTCGACGTTCTTGTGATAGGGCTCGCGGAGCGAGAGCACATCCGCGGCCGTGACGGACCCTTGGCCAAGTGTCAGGCGGACCAATCCCGGCTCCTCGCGGGGGCCGACGGCCAACACTTCCATCCCCGGAAGTGCAACGCCGGCCGGGAGGACGAACAGCTTGCCGTCTGGCCAGCCCGCCCGCGGCATGATCTGCCCGGCAGCAAACCCGGCCGTTGCCTCCGATGTCTTCACGACACGCAGCCCGGCAAGCATCTGCTTTTCCACCGGTTGCTTCTGAACCGCACCAACCACCACCGCCGTGGCTTCGGTCTTTTGCCACTGGGCGAAGTTGCGCACGTCCATGAACACCCGGCCGCCTCGCTGGGCGAACTGTTCCATCGCCTGCAACCCCGACGGCGGCACGCTCCCTTGGAAGAGGATCAAGGCGGCCTGGCATTGGTCGAACGAATCCTCAGGACGCAGGCGATCCAGGCCGTCCTCGAACAAAACCTTCAACTCGTGCAGGCAAGGACTGTCATCCGGCAAATCCGTCATCAGCCCGACCTTGGGGGCTGGTGGCTCGGGCATCGGCTTACGCTTGACGGAAAGCTCGACGTCGTCGAAGAACACCCGGCCGACGCCGTCGCGAGTCTGGAGGTAGGCCATCAGGTAGGCCGTACCCTTGGGAACCACCGTACGCAGACGTTGCTGCGTCCAATCGAAACGACCCAAGGCGGCCGCGGAGGTCGGCTGCGAGAGGATCTGGTTCTTCGCGTCCATGCAGTAGAGTTGAAGGGTAACCTGCCCCTCGTCGCTCAGTTCCGACTTGGTCCAGGCCGACAGTTCCACGAAACTTCCCGGCTCGATGGCGATCGAACGGTCCTGGCCCTGCCGCAAGCGAGTGTGCGTCGACCGGAGGTTCTCCAGCACA
>JBDKTH010001208.1:0-17698 GCA_039680305.1 Thermoguttaceae bacterium
GCGTTGTGCTGTCGTCATTGGCGGCCAGAGTACCGCCATCGGGGCGATGAATTGACAGCACCGCGTCGAGCGGCGACCGCAGGCTCCGGGCGAAGACCCGAAGGTCGTACCCTTGCCCCTTCTTGGCCGTGAACTTGAAACTGTCCACGTCCCCCGGCTTGTCGATCACGCCGTTCAGGGCCATGGGCGCCTCAAAAGGTGTCGCCTCGGCCGGCGTGTTGTTGGGCTCCGATTCGAGAAGGTTGTCGAGCGTGCTGAGCCGGAACGGATTGGGCGACGGGGCCACCCCCGTGGCATCACGGGCCGGCAGGCCGAACATCGGTTGCTGCGCGGCAGGGAGTGTCGTCTTTTCGGCCCATTCTCCCTTGGCATCGCCCAGCCAGCGCACTTCGACCGGCTGGCCTAGTTTGCCGCCGGCCGGATAGACCGCCTGGGGCCGGGGGAAACGGCCGACATGCATCAGATAGCGGCACTGCGCCGAGCCGCCGAACGAACTCTCACGGACCTGGATCACGTAGGCCCCGTCCTCCGGTACGACGATCGACAGGGCGGCATCCTGCCAGGCCAGGGGCGTGTCGTCCGTACTGGCCAACACGAATCGCTTCCGGTCGAGGATCGCCGCGAACGGATCGAACGTCGTCTCGCCCAAGCGAAAGCCCTCGATCTCCACCGCCAGACGCTCGCCCTTCTTGGCCTCGACGAGGAAATAGTCCACGTCTTCATTCTGGATCAGGCCTTGGACGGTCGTATTGAGGTCGGTTTTCTGCGGCTTGTCGAAATCGCTGTTCGGCTCGAGCTCGTTGGCCAGTGGAAAAGCCCCGACGCTGAAGGTCACCAGATTGCTGATCCCCGAGGCGGTACGGAGCCGAACCGCGTGGGGCCCAAGGCGACAGTCGGGAGCGATAGCCAAACGGGCCTTGGGCCGGCCGTCTTTGACATCAAAACCTTTGACCTCGACACCTGGGTAGTAGAGGAGCAGCCCTTGGGCGTCTGCGAGTCGGGCCCCTTCCAGCTGCACTTCGACTTCGGTCCCGCGCGGAACGCCCGGCGGCGTGACTCGCGTCAGCTGCGGCAAAGCGGCACGCAATGGAGCTGTGAGGACGGCGATCAGGCCGATGGCGAGAAGGAAGACGTTGGGGCGAAGGGCGTAGAGCGAGGGGCGATGCGACCTGCCCCGCAAACGGTCGGACGAGTCCGCTGCCAGTCGCTTGCGAGTTATCGGGAATCGGATCATCGCGTGCGTTCCTCGTACTATCGAGTCACAGGTAGACAATGGAACTCAGAGCCGGGGCGTGTCGGCCCGAAACCGGGGCGGCACGCCCCGACTCTGACGAAGTTGTTGCATAATCCTCCTGGCAGCCTCACGCCAAGAGGGTGCTCCGCACCTTGCCGCCGCGCACGATGTCGATGGGGCGGTTGCCCGGGGCAAGGAGTCGCTTCTCGTAGTTGATGCCCAGCAGGTGATGGATGGTGGCAAACAGGTCGGGCGGTTCGATCGGCTCCGAGGCTGGCTCCGCGGCCGTGGCATCGGAGCTGCCAAAGATCACGCCGCGCCTAAAGCCGCCGCCGGCCAGGACCACGCTGAAGACCTTGGGCCAGTGGTCGCGCCCAGCGTCCTTATTGATCTTGGGAGTCCGTCCGAATTCGCTGGAGAGCATGACGATCGTGTCCTTCAACAGGCCCGTGCGGTCCATGTCGCGGATCAAGGCTGCAAAGGCTTTATCCAATGCAGGGGTCATCTGCTTCGTGCCCGGCACGATCCCCGTATGGAAATCCCAACTGCCATAGGTCACCGACACGACGCGGACGCCAGCCGCAATCAGCCGCCTGGCCATCAGCAACCGCTGCCCGGCCGCGTTGCGCCCATACTCGTCGCGCAGGGCGGCCGGTTCGGCATCGAGGTTGAAGGCTTCCCGGGCTTTGGGCGAACTGATCAGGCTGTAGGCCCGATCGTAGAAGGTGTCCATCGCCTTCATCGCATCCGACTTTTCGGTCTTGGCGAAATGCTCATTGACCGCCTCCAATGCCGTGCGACGGCGGGCAAAGCGATCCTCGTCCACCCCGGGAGGGAGCGTCAGATCACGGACCTTGAAACCTCGCGAGGCTGGGTCGGCGCCCAGGCTGAATGGGCCGAAGGATGAACTCAGATAGCCGGTGCCCGCATAGGGATTCGGCTGGTTAGGCACGCAGATGTAGGGCGGCAGGTCCTCGCGAGGACCGAGTTCGTGGCTGACCACACTTCCCAGGCTTGGATACACCAGAGCCGGGCTGGGCCGGTAGCCGGTGAACATGTTGTGGGTACCCCGTTCGTGGGCCGCCTCACCATGGGTCATCGAGCGGACCACCGTCAATTTGTCGGCCACGGCCGCTGTTTCCGCCATGACCTCGCAAAAGACCTCCCCGGGAATCGCCGTCTTCGTGACCCCAAACGACCCCCGATACTCGATCGGTGCGTACGGCTTGGGATCGAACGACTCCTGTTGGGCGATGCCCCCGGGCAAAAAGACATGTAGGACACTTTTGGCCCGGGGCGTGCCGCCGCCGGTCTTTTCGGCGGCCAGGCTCTCCAGCCGCAAAAGGTCGGGCAACGTCAATCCCAAGATCCCAAGAGTGCCGACCGTCAAGAAGTCGCGGCGACTGGGTCGGCATAGCGCATTCCCCGGACACGCATCATGAGTCATGGCAAACGGTCTCCATCATCGCGCAAGACGCGGCATGGCGACGCCTTGCAGCCAAGTTGTCAACGGATCACGACGGGCCCTCGCGGTTGTATGGGTCTGCGGTGATAGCTCTGTCAGCTACGGGACCCTCCGCAAGACACGGTCAACGCGGGCACCTATGGTCGGCGGGTAAATCCGGGATGAAATCGTTCGAAGCTCGGGGCGTCATCAGACACGCGCTCCCGGCTTCTGGCAGGTATGTAAGGGGGGGATGAATAATGCTTACCCGGACCGTCAGAATTGTACGGGGGACGACCGCAAGGGCAACGGTTCCCTGGTCACGTTATCGTGGCTGGCGTTGGCATGCGGGGCAATAGAACGTCGAACGCTGAGCCTGGACGATGCGCACGATCGGCCCCCGGCCGCATTGGAGACAAGGCTCGCCGGCCCGCTGGTAGACGCGATGATGGTCCTGGAAGCTGCCCGCTTCGTTTTGGGCGTTGCGATACATCCCGTCGGCCAGGGTCGAGCCTTGATGGAGCACTGCCTCTTCGAGCACCTCACGCATGGCCGCTTGGAGACGCTTCCACTGGACCGGCCGCAGCCGGTTGCAGGGCAGTCCGGGATGGAGTCGGGCGCGGTGGAGGATCTCGGAGGCGTAGAGGTTGCCGATCCCTACCAGGGCCCGCTGGTCCAACAGGGCCACTTTGATCGCCCGGCGGCTGGTCGAGAGCCGTTTGCGGAGCGTTTCCGTGGAGATCTCCAGGGCGTCCGGCCCGAGCTTCTCCGGCCCAAGGGCGGTGGCGAACTGCTCCGCCGTGAGGAGATGCACGACGCCCAAGCCGCGGGAGTCCCAGAACAAGAGCCGCGATTGCGGTCCGCGGAGGTGGAAGACCAGACGCAGGTGCATCTTGTCCGGCGGGTCGGCCAGCAAAACCCGGCCGGTCATACGCGGCTCGATGACGATCCGTTCGCCGGAATCCAGCTCCAGCACGACCCGCTTGCCAACACGCCCCACGGCGACAATCGTTCTTCCGCGAGCCCGTTGACGCAATGCCTGTAACGAGGGCAGGATCTGGAGCGGACGCAGCTTCGATTGGACCTGCTCGACCTCCTCGATCGGGGAGCCGGCAACGCAAGCCACGCCGCGCCGCATCGTTTCAACTTCCGGGAGTTCTGGCATAGAACAAAAGGACGAAGGACGAAGGAACGCGTGGGGGGCAGAAGTAATCGTACCCTTCCATCCCAAATCTGAAATCCCAAATCTGAAATCCCAAATCCCGTCAGGTGACCTTGATGACCACGATCGTGACATCGTCGGTCTGTGGTTTGGGGCCGCGGAACTCGGCCAGGGCCTGGTGGAGGGATTCGATGATGCCGTGGGCCGACTTGTAACGCTCACTCTGGACTAGCTTCAGAGCCCGTTGGGTGCCAAAGCGGGAGGCGTCGGGTGACTCGGTTTCCACCACGCCGTCGGTGAAGAAGACGATCAGTTGGCCCGGTTCCAGAGTGATCTGCGGGGCCGAGGGAACGATCAAGCCATGGTCGATCCCCAGCGGAGGGCTGGTGCTGTCCAGCACGTAGACCCCGCCCTGACGCTCGATCAAATAGCCCCGTTGCCCGGCACTGGCATAGATCATCGTGTGCCGCTGGTGATCGATGCGGGCCATGGTCAGGGTGACGAAATGGAACTCTTCGACGTCGCGGGCCAGGACGCGGTTGGCCCGGGTCAGGATCTCGCCCACATCGCCGTAGGCTTGGGCCAAGGCATGGAGACACGCCCGGGTCTCGGCCATCACCAGGGCCGGGCCCATGCCGTGGCTGCTGACATCGCCGATGACGATCCCCAGCATGCCATGTTGCATGGGGATATAGTCGAAATAGTCGCCGGCCGTTGCCGTCGCCGGATAGACCGCCCCAGCGATGTCAAAGCCGTCGAATACCGGCGCGTGCGAGGGGAAGAGCCGCTTCTGAATTCGCTGCGCGAGGCGGAATTCCTCGGACGTCGCCTGCAGGGCCCGTTCGGCATGGTCCCGGCGGCTGCGTTCGAGCGCGTAGCGGATCGAGCGGATCAGGAGGTGATCGTTGACCTGCCCCTTCACCAGGTAGTCCTGCGCGCCGGCCTGCACCGCTTTGACCGCCGTTTGTTCGTCGTCCAGGCCGGTCAGGACCACGATCGGCATGTCGCCGGCTTTGGCGTAAGCCTGGAGGAACGTTTCCAGGCCGTGACTGTCGGGCAGCGAGAGGTCGAGCAGAAGGACGTCGGCCCCGCCGCGAGCGCAAACCTCCAGGGCCGCGGACAGAAGTTCGACCTGCACCAGTTCGAAAGGGCCGTCCCAGCTGTCGCCCAACAGGTTCCGCATGATCCAGACGTCGTCCGGGTCATCTTCGACCAGCAGGATTCTGACGCGTCGTACTTCCAACATCGTATCCAGAGCGGCAGGCCCTAATGTGCAGGTGGATTGTTCTCCGGCTAGGGCCAAGGGGGCAGCTTGACCAGCTCGAACCAGTATTTCGACAGCGTGCGCATCAGGTCCACCCAGGCCTGAAAGGTCGCCGGCTTGGGGATATACGAACTTGCCCCGAGCCGGTAGCAATAGGCCACGTCGTCGTCGGCGGTGGAGGTGGTCAGCACGACGACGGGGATCGGCGGCAGATGGCGGTCCGCCTTGAGATCGACCAGAACCTCACGCCCGTCCTTCTTGGGCATCCTCAGATCCAACAGGAGCAGGTCGGGATGGGGGGCCGTCCGAGGCTCGGCGTACTTGCCGCGGCCGTGAAGATAATCCAGCAGCTCCTCGCCGTCGTTGACCACATGCAACTCGCAGTTCACTCGGGTCTCCAACAACGCTTCGCGGACCAGCAGGCAGTCCTCGACGTCGTCGTCGGCCATCAGGAGCGTGAACGCTTTCGGGGCGGTGCACATCGGTCAGGTCTTCTGTTTACGATGGACAACCGGCAGTAATACGTCGAACGTCGTTCCTTGCCCCACAGTGCTCCGCGCGGTGATCGTCCCGCCGTGCCGCTCGACGATCTTCCGGCAGATCGCCAGGCCGATGCCTGTCCCCTCATACGCCTCGCGCGAGTGCAGCCGTTGGAAGATACCGAAGATCCGGTCGGCGTATTTCTCGTCGAAGCCGATCCCGTTGTCCTCGACGGTGATTCGGCACTGCTCGCCAATCGGCGACTGGCCGGCCTCGCGCTGTTCACGACCGTGGACATAGCGGGCCTGGATCTTGACGCGCGGCGGCTCGTTCTCGCGGCGGAATTTCAGGGCGTTGCCGATGAGATTCTGGAGGAGTTGCCGCATCTGCAGGGGATCGGCCTGGATCGTGGGCAGTTTGCCGAGTTCCACCACCGCCCCGGCCTGCTCGATCTGGATCTCCAGGTCGGAGACCACCTCGGCGGCGATCTGGGCCAGATCGACCTGAACGAACTCCCGCCCTTTGGTCATTACGCGGGAAAGCGTCAAGAGCCCATTGATGAGCGTCTGCATCCGCTGGGCGGCATTTCCCATGCGCTGGACGCATTCTTGGGCCTTCGGGTCGAGCGATTGGCCCGAGAGCCGCTGCAGCCGGTCGCCAAACGTGCAGATCTTGCGCAGCGGTTCCTGGAGGTCGTGAGAGGCGACGTAGGCAAATTGTTCCAATTCTTCGTTTGAACGCTCCAGTTCCGCCGCGTAGCGGACCTGTTCCTCTTCGGCCCGCTTCTGCTGGCTGATGTCGCGTACGAAAAAGGTCATCACCGGCAAGCCGCGTTCCCGGCTCAGCGTCATGGCCATTTCCGCCGGAAACAACTCGCCGCTGGCCCGCACGGCCGTGACCTCCACGCGCTTGCCGAGCATCGAGCCCTCGCCGGCCTCCAGGTAACGATCGATGCGGTCTTGCTGGCCTGCGATCTTAGCCGGGGGAAAGAGGACTTCCGACGGCCGGGTGCCGAGGATTTCGCTGCGGGGGTAGCCGAAGACCTGCTCCGCGGCCCGATTGAACTCGGTGATCCGGCCCTCGTGGTTGATCGTGATGATCGGATCCAGCGACGATTCGAGGATCGCATGCTTGCGCGCTTCGGATTCGTCGAGCGAGCCTGCAAGCTTGGGAGGCTCCGTCGCCTTGCGGTGGACCAAGGCCAGGCAGGTCGGCTTGCCGGTGTCCGGGGCGCGGACGAAGAACAGCGTCGCGCTGACGTCGATCAATTCGGCCGTCGTGCGGTTCCACAGTTGGCTTGGCCCTTCCCAGCGGCCGCGGCGATTCACGGCGGGGACGGCCTCGTCGCGTAGCGACGTCCAGGCTTCATCGGAGTGGAACTCGTGAAGATTGATCCCCGTGACGTCCTCGTCCTCGCCGAGCCCGATCAGACGCCGGCCGGCGGGGTTCAAGTAGAACACCTTGCCGTGCAGGGTGGCCAGGCAGACGAAGTCGACGCATTGCTCGGCCAGCGTGGCAAACTCATGACGGCTCGGACGCGGTTCTTCCTGCTCGGTGAGACGGACCAGGACCGTGCACCGGCGGAG
Source organism: Thermoguttaceae bacterium (assembly GCA_039680305.1). Classification (GTDB taxonomy): domain Bacteria; phylum Planctomycetota; class Planctomycetia; order Pirellulales; family Thermoguttaceae; genus JBDKTH01. The sequence goes on from JBDKTH010001208.1 coordinate 7,171, forward strand.
CAGGTCGAGCGCATCGTCGAACTCGTCCAGGACCGCCACAAGCTGGTCACGCTGGGACAACTGTGCGGCGGCATGGTGACGAACGGCGTTGGCCAGACACTGGAGGCTGGCTAGCACCTGGGGGTAGGAGAGCTTGACGCGGGACGCTTCGCTGGTCAGCGTCGCTGCCCAGGCCAAGGCCGCCGACTGGCTGCCACTGGTCCGGTACTGGACGATCGCTTCAAGGATCGGACGGCCGTCGTAGCCAATGGCTTCCCCGAAGGCGCCGCCGTCGAGAGCCTTGAGATTCTCGCCGAAGGTGTCGCAGATGGCTGCTTCGTACGTGCGGAGGAAGTCGACGAAATTGCTCATGGCCGGTCCACCCTACCCCCGACAAGTTCATTCTCAAACACCGCCGCGCAGAAGTCAACGGTGGACCACACAAAGCGCAAAATAGATGCCGCCCCCCGACGCGTTAGGGCAACGTGGTTGGCTGGGGGGCCATTGGGACGAGAGCGTAAGGCGGGCCTCGCACACCGCCGGTCTGACGCCAGGCCCCGTTACCGCAACGGGATTCCTTCGGCCTGGAGGAACGCCAGCAGCGCGTTGCGGAATTGGTCGATTTCCTCGCTCGAAAGCGTCCGGTCGGGGGCGCTGAGCCAGAATCGGTAGGTGAAGCTTCCCTTGCCCGCCGGCATGCCCTTGCCCTTGTAGGCGTAGAGAAATTCCCGGTGGGTGACCAGTGGCTGCGAGAACGATTGCAGCCGCTCCTCAAGCCCGGCAAACCCGCTGGCCAGGTCCCAAACGAGCGAGAAATCTTGCCACGAGCCGGGATACCGGGGCAGCGGCGCGTACCGGACCGCCGGATAGAGCGGCCCTTGGAGCTGCTGCGTGTCGAGCTCGAACCAGACCACCTGCCCCCCCTCGGGAACCACGGCCTTGATCGCGGCGTCACTCAGGACGCCCAGGCCGCCGACGAGCTGATCGCCCTTGCGCACTTCGACCCAGTGGTTGGCCACCTGCCAGGGCGACAGGGTCGCCATGGACGGGGCAAAGGTGAACTGACCCGCCCCGGTCACCTGGGCCAGATCCTCCAGCACACCCTTGATCGCGCGGAAGTGTTCCTCCAGGCTGGGCTGGCCCGACTGGTTGAAGCTGACGCCGGCCACGCGGGGCTTTTCGTCACGCCCCCCGTCGGCCGTCGGGAAATAGACCCGGCCGACCTCGAACAGGCGGAAGCTCTCGCGATGCGGCCGGTTCTGCGGCACGAGCTTCAGCAGGTTCGGCATCATCGTCGTGCGCAGCAGGCGGTTCTGCTGGGCCGCGGGGTTCTTCAGTTCGAGCGTCTGCCCGGGCTGGTAGCCGATCTCGGCCAGCCACTGTTCGTCGGTCCAGACGTAGTTTTGCACCTCGATGAACCGATGGCCGCCGGTCAAGAGACGCTGGATCTTGTGTTCGGCCTGCAACAGCTCATTGACTGGCAGCGGCTTGAGCGGCGCTTCGGGCATCCTGGGCTTGATCTTGGCGTAGCCGTAGACCCGCATCACCTCTTCGGCGAGGTCGACGGGGATCGAGATGTCCTTTTCGCTGCGGAACGGGGGGATCCCCACGGCCAGCGAGCCATCGGCCTCGTATTTGGCCTGGAATCCCAACGCGTGCAGGATCGAGAGGACCTTGTCTTTGGGCAACTCGACGCCGGCAAACGTGTCGAGTCTCCCGGCCGGCAGGGTCAAGGGCCGGAAGGCTTCCTTGAGGTCGCCCTTGACCGTGAAGCGGCTGAGGACCTCGCATTTGACTCCAGCGTCGGCGATCACCTGGAGGATCCGGGCCGTCGCCCGCTTCACGTTGATTGGCGGCTGGCTCTTTTCGAACCGCTGGGCCGCGTCGGTGCGCAGGTCCAACCGGACCGACGTGCGGCGGACTCGCGAGCCTTTGACGTTGGCCGCTTCCAGGAGCATGCGGGTCGTCGTCGGCTGGACTTCGCTGTTCAGGCCGCCCATGATCCCGGCCAACGCCACCGGTTCCTTCTCGTTCCAGATCAACAGGTCGTCGGCAACGAGCTTGCGCTGCTGGCCGTCGAGCGTGACGAACACGCCCGGCTTGCCCAGCTTGGCCACGCGGACCGCCTTGAGCCGTGCGGCGTCGAAGGCGTGCGTCGGCTGGGCCAGTTCGAGCATCACGTAGTTGGTTACGTCGACCAGCAGGTTGTACGTGCGCTGGCCGAGGGCGTGCAGACGTCGCTGCATGACCAACGGCGACGGCACCGCACCCTGGACGCTGAACTCCACGCACCCGTAGCACGGGCAGCCGTCGAGGTCGTCGATTGAGAGCGGATAGGCGGGGAGCCGGTCGTAGGCGCTCAGGTCGACGACGGGCAGCGGACGCAGCGGGCGTTCAAAGATCGCGGCCAGTTCCCGGGCAAACGCATAGTGGCCCCAGAGGTCCGGCCGGTGGGTGAGGCTCTTGTTGTCGATCTCAATGATCACGTCGGTCGGCGGGACCAGATCGGCCAGCGGGGGGCCGTTGGCCAACGACGCCGGGCACTCCAGCAGCCCCTCGTGCCAGTGGCTCATCCCCAGTTCGGCGGCGGAGCAAAGCACCCCCTCGCTTTTGTGGCCGCCCACCTGGGAAACGGCGATCTTGTGCCCTTCGGCGATCGTCACGCCCGCCGGCGCGAACGGAGCCTTCATGCCCAGCCGCACGTTCGGAGCGCCGCAGACCGACTGGTAACGCTTCTTGCCGCAATCGACGGTGACCAGATGGAGCTTTGCCTCGCCGCCGATCGGCTCCACCGCGACGATCTCGCCGATCACCACGCCTTCGACGGATCGGTGGAGCACCTCAAAGCCTTCGACCTCGGCCGTGGCCAGTGTCAGCCGGTCGGCAATCTCGGCCGGTTCAATCCCCGAGAGATCGACGAAATCGCAAACCCAGTCTAATGAGATCTTCACGTTGTTTTCTCTCCACGCACGTTGAATCCGTCTGCTCAGACCGCCGCCGGGAACTGCTCGTAGAAGCGGATGTCGCCCGAGTTGAACAACCGGATGTCGGGGACGCCGAACTTCATCATCGCCAGGCGAGTCAGGCCAAGCCCGAAGGCGAAGCCGCTATAGACGCTCGGGTCGATGTGGCCATATTCGAGGACCCGAGGATGGACCAGGCCGCAGGGGATCAGTTCGATCCAGCCGGTGCCTTTGCAGGTGGGACAGCCTTTGCCGCCGCACAACAGGCAGTTCAAATCCAGCTCGAACCCCGGTTCGACGAACGGGAAGAAGCCGGGCCGCAGACGGACGCTCACGTCGCGGTGGAAGACCTCGCTCAAGAGGGTCTTCATCACGGCGATCAGGTTGGCGACCGAAATCTGCTTGTCGACCAGCAGGCCTTCGAGCTGCCAGAAGGTGTTTTCGTGACTCGGGTCGATCGCCTCGTAGCGGAAGCACCGGCCGGGGAAGATCGCGCGCAACGGCGCCCCGTATTCCTCCAACGCCCGCACCTGGTTGGCCGAGGTATGCGTGCGCATGAGCATCCCGTTGGTCAGCCAGAACGTGTCCTGCATGTCGCGGGCCGGGTGATCGCTGGGGATGTTCACGGCGTCGAAGTTGTAGTATTCCGTCTCGACTTCGAAGCCCGTGAGCACGCGGAAGCCCATGCCTCGGAAGATCTCTTCCAGTTCCATCTGGACCAAGGTGATCGGGTGCAGGGAACCGACGCTGTGGCCGGCGCCGGGGAGGGTCAGGTCGAGCTTGGCCATCGACGGGGTGGTCTGAGCCCGTTTGTTCGCGGCCTCGGCCGCCTTGGCCAGTTCTTCGGTCGCCAAGTTCTTCAACTCGTTCAACTGGCCGCCGAACTGGCGTTTCTCCTCGGCCGACAACTTGCTGAAGTCGGTCGTCTTGGCCAGCGTCGTAATCGTGCCTTTACGACCCAGGTAGCGGATCCGCAGTTCATCGATCTCTTGCGCGGTCTGCGCGTTGGCCAGATCGGCGAGGAATTGCTCACGAATCTCTTTCACGTCCTACCTCCCTAAAGCCGCGCGACCGTTGGCCGCGGCTCGGTCAATAAAAAGAGGCTTGCCGCAACAGTTGCCGCGGCAAGCCTCGCTTTCAGTCGGGGCGACAGGATTCGAACCTGCGACCTTCTGAACCCCATTCAGACGCGCTAGCCAGACTGCGCCACGCCCCGAACCGGCCGGCGAACGATCCGACACACTCGGGCAGCCGCTCGGGCTGCACCAAGGATAGTGCCGGTCGCATGCCTGCCCCACAAGTATCGCAAATCAGGGCCGGCTTTGCAACCGCTCCGGACCCACTAATTCTTTGCCGGGTCCAAACGCGGACGAACCGCCCCCTCGCATTTCGTCCGACCAATGATAACAATGGATCGGCATGGCACGCCAGAATCTTGGCAATGATCACCTGTGAAATTGCTCAACGGTAGTGGAGGCCGGGGAGGAAATGCCCCCCCAATCGTATCTTCCGCGAGGTCTCATTGCCTGCAAGAATGATCCGAAATTTGTCCCGAAGGTTCGACCTTTTCACAGCAAATGGGCTCCATCGTGTTACCGTTCATTGATCGACTCAACACGGCAATTCAGCGGCATGCAAACCCCGTCCTTGTCGGGTTGGATCCCCGCGCCGAATCGCTCCCCGAGACCATTCTTGCCAATGGGGGGGCTGCTAGTCTTGAAGAGCAGGCGACTGCCTACCGTAGCTTCTGCTATGGGGTGATCGATGTCGTGGCTCCGTTGGTCCCGGCCGTGAAGCCTCAGGCGGCCTTTTTTGAGGAACTCGGCCCGACCGGCATGAAGGCCTTGGCGGACGTCATCCAATATGCCCAGCAGAGGGGACTATTGGTCATCTTTGATGGCAAGCGAAACGACATCGGCTCGACAGCCACGGCCTACGCCCAGGGAATCCTTGGGAGCGGCGGCCTGAGCGCCTGGGGAGCCGATGCCCTGACCGTCAGTCCCTATCTTGGGGACGATAGCCTTCGCCCGTTTGTCGATGTCGCCATCCGGCGGGGGGCCGGGGTTTTCGTGTTGGTCAAGACCTCGAACCCGGGCGGCGGGATGCTCCAGGATCTGGTCGCCGAGGGGCGGCCGCTCTACCGGCATGTGGCTGGCTATGTCGAAAACCTGGCCAGCGAAACCAAGGGCGACTGCGGCTATGGGGCGATCGGGGCGGTGGTCGGGGCAACCTATCCCGAGCAGTTGGCCGAGTTGCGGGCCGCCATGCCCACGACCTGGTTCCTGGTGCCCGGCTTTGGCAGCCAGGGGGGCACGGCCCGGGACGTGGCCGCGGCGTTCGACGAGCAGGGCAGGGGGGCGATTGTCAACAATTCCCGCGGAATTATCTTTGCCTATCAGCGACGGGAATATGCCGGCCGTTTCGGCCCATCGCGTTGGCAGGACGCCATCGACGCCGCCACCCGCGACATGATCGCCCAACTCCATGCCGACACCCCGGCTGGGAGATTGGCCGCTACCTGAAGCCCGCAGCCCTTGCAGCGCGGCCGATCGCCGGCATAATGACTCCGTACACAAGGTATTTGGCCTTCTGCCCGCTGACCGGCAGTCGGGGGGGCAGCTTACTGACACCGTTTTCGACCAGGAGATTCGCACAATGGAGCTCAAGAAGGAACTCGAGCAAACCCTCGTCTTGATCAAACCGGACGCCCTCAAGGTGTCCTTGACCGGATATATCCTCTCCCAGTACTCCGAATTCCACACCGGGTTGCGGTTTGCCAGCGCGAAGATCGTGCACGTCAGCCGGATGCTGGCCGAAGAGCACTACGCCGAGCACAAAGGGAAGGCCTTCTATCCGTCGCTGATCGAGTACATCACCGGCCAACTCCACTACCCCAACAAGCCGGAGCAACGCCGCGTGATCGCCCTGGTCTACAGCGGGCCAGACGCCGTCAAGAAGGTCCGGGCGATCGCTGGCCCGACCAATCCTCACAACGCCCGCGAGAATTCGCCGGGAACGATCCGCGCGCTGGGAACAATCGTGCCGGTGAAAGACGCCGCGGGCACCGTCGTCGGCGACCGGATGGACAACCTGGTCCACGCCTCTGCCACGGATCCCGAGGCGGAACGCGAGATTAAGCTCTGGTTCAAGCCGAACGACATCATGCCCTACATGCGGGTCTATGCCACCGAGACCTGCGACAGCCATTACTACTTCAAGGACGGCAAGCTCTCGACGACCTATGAGGCGGGCAGCCGTTGCCTGCTGGCCCCGGGCGACACCGCCTGGAAGTCGGATCTCGAAGCCCTCCGGCAGATCGACCAGGGCGCTCCGTCGGCCGTGTCCCTCGATGCGGTGGCTGCCAAGTATCTGATCAACGAGGAATGCGAATCGGCCTGATCGGCCCTTCGCCAAGTCGCCAAGCCCAGAAACGAAGCACGAAGAGGTCGGGCCAATGCCCGTCGCTTCTTCGTGCTTCGTTGTTTATCTGGCGTTCGGGTGGGACGGGTGTGGTGCGGATGCGAAGGCCAGCACTCCTCCGGTCGCAAGCTACCGAGCTAAACCTGCCGATAACCCATGTAGGGCCGTGATTTCCTCTGTTTCGAATCCTAATGGCAGAGTAAATGGGCAAGATGGGATGTGTGGTGAAACGGTTTTGGCCCTGTGTCTTACTTCCAGGGCGGTTTGGCACACTCAGCGTTGTTGGGTGGCTTCTGCTCGCCTGCGCGGGTAGTCCCAGCCAAGGAGCCGGCCTCGGTGGGGAGCCGGCAAGCTCTGCCCTGGCAGATGGCTCCTGGGGCTCGCTGGAAGTCCTCCAAGAGGGAGTCAACCAGTCCGGGCTGCTGGCCGCCAACCCCCGATCGCCGTTAACGTCCCGGGCTCCATCTGTAGACGCTTTGCCGGAATGGACCACGGACGAACCATGGACCCTTCAGGTCTTGCCCGAAGGGCTGATCTACCGCTCGTATTTGGCGGGCGCTAAAGAGCCGCGATTTGCCAGCCAGTGGGTCTATGAGAGGGACGCCGGCTGGATCTGGGATATCGCTCTGGGCGGTCGGGTGGGGCTCCTGCGCTACGGCACCGACGACCCCTTGTGGCCGGAAGGCTGGCAACTCGATATCGAAGGCGCCGGTCTGCCGCGGCTTGACCTGGAACATGAGCGAGACCTGGTCTCGGCCGACTTCCGCGCCGGGATTCCGCTGACCTACGGCCGCGGCCCGTTCCGAACCAAGTTCGGCTATTACCACCTCAGTTCCCACCTGGGTGACGAATACATGGTCCGCACCGGCGCCACGCGGATCAACTATTCCCGCGACGCCCTGCTCTGGGGCAACTCCTACTACCTGACCCAGGACCTGCGACTCTATGCCGACACCGCCTGGGCCTTCTATGCCGACGGCGGAAGCGAGCCGTGGGAGTTTCAGTTCGGGTTCGACTTCAGCCCGCTGCGCCCCAGCGGCATGCGGGGCGACCCGTTCATCGCCATCAATACCCATCTGCGCGAAGAGGTGGATTTCGGCGGCAACCTGGTCGTCCAAACCGGTTGGCAGTGGCGTGGCGACAGCGGCCATCTCTTCCGGGTAGGCATGCACTACTTTGCCGGAAAGAGCGAGCAGTTCGAGTTCTTCAACCAGTACGAAGAAAAACTCGGCGTCGGCATGTGGTATGACTACTAGTGCCTCTTCAAGTCTTGAGTCTGGGGTACAGCCGCTTGAGTTTTCGGCGGGCGTCGTCAATCTTGAACTGCCAGTCGACGCCGCGCTGCTTGGCATTCGTTTTCTCCGACCAGTGGCAGGGATCTCGGTTGTCGAGGTTCGTTGAGTAGCTGAACGACCTTACTTCCCACGCAGGGCTCCCTCCAGGAAGCTGAGGACTTGCCCATCGGTTGCCGGAGTCACGGACGATTGGAACTGGCCGGAGTGGCCGAGAGCTTGGTAGCTCGCGACCGCAGACTGCGAGCCAGCGCCGGCCTCCGCCGGTTGCCCCATGCCTGTCGGGTTCATCCACAACAGGGGACGCGGAGCGCAGAGGGCCAGCAGTTGGGGCACATCGGCCACCTTCAGCAGGTTCGGCGCGTAGACCCACATCGGGCTGGGCAGCGGGTCGGCGATCGTGTGGAGGAGACTGCCGAGGCTGCCGTCGATGGCAATCCCGTGGATCCCGTCGCACAATGCCCCGGCTACCAGCGTGATCAACCCGACATTCCCTTTGCCGTACACAGCAATCTGTTCTCGCTTGACGTCCGTCCGGCCGGCCAGATACCGAGCCGCACAGATCACGTCCCACGCTTGCTGGGCCAGGAGCGGACGCCCCAGGACGACCGCGTCGCTCGCGCAGTGGTTGTCCGGAACGGTCACTTCTCCGAGTGCCCGGACGTCCAGGGCCAGGACCGAGATTCCCTGTTTCAGCAGCCCCTTGGCGACGGACGAGTAGCGCACCGCCTCTTTGCCGCCGTCATCGAGCAGGAGCACAACCGGCGCGGGCCCGGAGGCGGTCGCCGGCCGGAGGAAGAGGGCTGGAACCTCCAAGGTCGGTTCCGTCTGGATCGCCAGCCGCTCGACGCGGTGGCCTTCCCAGGTGAACTCGCCCCGCAGACTGGCCGTGGGCGGAAGACCGCTCGGCTCGCCGCCGAGCGTGTCCCAGAGTCGCCGGCGGAGCGAACTGGCCCAAGTTGTCCAGGCAGCCTTCTCGCTCGGCGCCGCGGGGTATGAGGCGATGAGCCGCTCAGCCTCTTCCCGGATGAGGGCGGCGTAACTCTTCGCATCGGCGGGCATCTGGCCACTTTTGAGGCACTGCAAGTCTTTCGACTTCCAGTCTTCCACGTCGAGCTTGGGCTCGGCAATGGGAGAGCCATCGCCTTGGCCCTTGAGCCAGCGGCAGAGCCAGCCCACCGAGGCTTCGCGAAGCGGCGGCGACCAGCCGTGGGGGAGCGGTGCTTCGGTCAAGGCCAGCCGGTCCTCGGCGTCGTAGAGCCGGTAGACCTGCTTTGCCCGCTCGATCGTCGAGCGGGTGCCGTCGATCGGGAAGATCGGGTCCTTGCTTCCGTTACAGGCCAGGAAGGCCCGCGGCGCGCAGAGTCCGATGATCTCGAACTCTTCCATCAGACGGTTGATGCCTGGCAGATGGTTGCAGATGCAGTGGTTGCCGCCGTCCTTGATCCAGGCTTCATACGAGCAGACGAAGCAACACGAGGCCCCGGCGGCAAACCGCGGTTCGAGCGGCAGGGTGTAGAAGGTGTTTTCGCCGCCGCCGGAGTTTCCCGTCAGCCCGATCCGCTTCGGATCGACATCGGGGCGGGTGAGGAGGTAGTCCAGCGCGCGGATCGTGTCCCAGACGATCACCCCTTCATTGGTCTGCCCAACCAGCAAGGCCGGGTAGCCGACCGAGTGGGAGTTGCCCGACAGCATGCGCTCGCCTTGGCCGACCGGATCGTGGGCCAAGACCATGAAACCCTGCCGGACCAGGGCAAGCTGGGCGGTTCGGTACGTGTTGAGGTTCTTCCCCTCCTGCATTGCATGGCCTGCGGTGACCACCACCGCCGGTAGCGGCCGCGGGGCGTCCTTGGGGACATAGACGTTGGCCGTCACATAGAAATGCGGCCGACTCTCGAAGACCACGTTTTCCACCGTGTATCCGTCGCGTTCCGCCCGACCGGTAATGTGGGCGTTGAGCGGCGTGGCCGGCGGACGCGGCTCCAGCCCCATGGCAGCGGCCAGCCCCTTTTCCAACGCACCGCGCCGCGACTCCCACTCCTGCTTGGAGACGGGGACTTTCCTCGCCTGGGCGAGGGCCACGCAGGCGTCGATGTTGAACCGCAGGGCGCTGGCCTGATCGGGAACACCCTGGGGATAGACGGACCACTGCCGGTCGTCGGTTCCCGGGTCGTCGTCTTGGCGGTCGGTCAGCAGGACGGCGTCGGCCGATTCGAATCCCGTGCCGGCGTCGCGCACCGCGACGCGGACCTCGCCTGCGGCCATGTCCACTTCCCCGGCCCGCTGCCAGCTCCAACCTCGCCGCTTGTCCTTGTGGGTAACGCTAAGTCGCTTGCCGTTGACCTCGACCTGGATCGCTCGGGGCGAGTTCTCCGACGTGTAGGCTCGAACCCAGACAAGATAGTGCCCGGCTCGCTGGAGCGGCACCGTCTTTTGCATGACGGTGGCGGCGGTTTTCGGAGTGGCGTTCGATGTGCAGAAGCCGGTCCCCAGGTAGCCGGTGATATTGGTCTGCCGCTTCCAGGGACCGTCGAAGTCCTCGACCTGGAGCAGCAACCGCTCGCCGTAGAGCGGCAGGCCGCCCAGAAAGATCAGCAGTCCGGAGAGAATGAGACTACGGATCAGGGTTCCAGGATGGTTGAGCATGGTAATGGGGACTCCCGTTTCGCAGGACCTCGACTCGTCTGAGAGAGCGACGACCTACGGACTTGGTTTCTCGTCAGTGTTCTAACGCAGGCGTGTATGGCCAGGGCGGACGCAGGGGGGCACGTCCTTAAGGGTTTTGATGGACAAAACCGATAGGGCAGTAAGGTAGGGCGGTGCCGAGCTTGCGAGGCCCGCCGGATCCGAGGCGGTGCCATGGCGGGCCTCGCA
>JBDKTH010001344.1:0-2339 GCA_039680305.1 Thermoguttaceae bacterium
GGCCGGGATTCGCTCGCAGCGAACCGGCTCGCAGTTCGAACGAGCACGCCAGCTTGACTTCGACCATCTCTTGGGGACGCATAATCTCCCAAGGGTCCGGGCGACGCAGCCAGTTGTCCGGCTGTTCGCTCTGCCAGCCGTCCTGGATCGACTGCCGGAACATGCCGTATTCGTAGCGAAGGCCATACCCCATGGCCGGGAGTTGCATCGTGGCCATGGAGTCGAGAAAACAGGCCGCCAGACGCCCCAGCCCGCCGTTGCCCAGCCCGGCGTCCGGTTCCTCGTCGAGCAACTCCAGCCAATCGACGTTGTTCTGCTGGACACCTCGCTCGACGCGAGGATCGAGGAGAAGGTTCGTGACGTTGTTGGCCAGCGATCGCCCCAAGAGAAACTCCATCGAGAGGTAGTAGACTCGTTTGGGATTCTCGCTCGTGTAGGTGTCCTCCGTGCGCAACCAACGTTGGGAAAGGACGTCGCGCACCGACCGGGCGACGGCTTCAAAACGCTCGCGGGGACCGGCCGCTTCCAGGTTGACAACGTTGTCAAAGATGAGGTGACGCTCGACGAGTGCGTCGTCCGTGCCCGTGAACTGAATCCGCCCGCACCCGTACTGCCGCAGAAGTCTGGCCAGGCCATCCGATTCCGCTGCCGTTACGGAGATCGCCGTGTCGTCCTTACTCATTGCGATCCTCACTTTCACTGAAAACGCATGCGATTCTTAAGTATCCTTGGCAACACGGCCATCTCTTGGCAACACGAAATGGAGCACGACGTATCCGAGAATCGCCGAGACGAGCGAGCCCGCGAGGATTCCAATCTTCGCGTTGGCGATCAGCGATTCAGACGCAAAGGCCAGTTCGCTCACGAACAGCGACATCGTGAAGCCGATGCCGGCCAGGCAGCTCATCCCCCAGAACTGCGGCCAGGTCACTCCTTCCGGCAGATCGCCCTTTCCGCTGCGAATCGCCAGCCAACTGAACAGCATGAATCCGATCGGTTTCCCCAGGAAGAGCCCCAGGATGATTCCCAAGCCCACGGGACTCCGAATCGCCTCAAACACCCCCTGGTCCAGGCGGACGCCCGCATTGGCCAGCGCGAACAAAGGCAGGATCAGGTACGCCTGGACCGGATGCCAGTAATGCTCCAGTCGCAGGCCGGCGGGCTGCATGCGATGCACCGCCTGTTCGATTTCCACCGCGGCTTCGAGCTGTTCGGAATTGAGCACCATGCTCGCGGCCGTCGGCGCGGTGCCCCGCAGTTGCCGGATTCGCTCCTCGGCCAGATCGAGCAGTCGATGGGGCTCGGCCGTCGGCCGGATCGGCACGAGCAGGGCGATGAGGATACCCGCGACGGTGGCGTGAATGCCGGAGGCAAAAACGGCGATCCAGACGACGAGCATCAGGCTCAGGAGAATGCCCAGGCGTCGTACCTGCAGCACCCGCATCACGAAGTACAGGATGGCCAGAAAGACCAGGGCGACCACCAACGCAGCCAGCCGGATCGTTTCCGTGTAAAACAGGGCGATGACCACGACGGCGCCGAGGTCGTCGGCGATCGCGGCCGCCGTCAGAAAGACCTTGAGTCCCACGGGCACGCGTGCGCCAAGCACGGCGAGCATGCCGAGCGAGAAGGCGATGTCGGTCGCCATCGGAACGCCCCAGCCACGGGCCCCCTCGCCTCCCGCGTTGAGTGTCGCATAGATCGCCGCCGGAACAAGCATGCCGCCGAAGGCGGCCGTGATCGGCAGGAGGGCTTTCTTGAGCGAGGAGAGACGGCCGATCAACAGCTCCCGCTTGATCTCCAGCCCGACGACGAAGAAGAAGATCACCATCAGGCCATCGTTGATCCAGTGGTGGACGGACAACGCGTACGTGGCATCGCCCCACGAAACGCCAATCTTCGTGTGCAGGATCTCCGTATACGATTCCGCCCAGGGCGAATTGGCCCACACCAGGGCGAGCAGCGTGCAGGCCAAGAGAACGATGCTGCCGGAGACCTCCGAGCGAAAGAAGCGTTCGAAGAGCCCTGGAGATGCTTCATTTCCGTGGGACGGGTTGTTTTCACTCATTCGCGTACCTCCTCCTCAAGGCTCTTGGCCGATTCGCTTGAGTCGCTGGCCACCGGAGAGGCTTCGGGTCCTGGCGGGGCGATGGCCGCACCTTCCGGCACGCGGATGCCATAAAACAAGGCATACAGGACGGGCACCATGACCATCGTCAGCATCGACCCGACGATCAGCCCGAAGAAGATCGTGACCGCCAGCGCTACCCAGAAGACGTCCTGGAGCATGGGCAAGACGCCGAGCACGGTCGTCCCGGCGGCGTTGATGACCGGGCTCA
>JBDKTH010000220.1:0-5443 GCA_039680305.1 Thermoguttaceae bacterium
TTTCCAGGAGCGTGACCTCGCACTCAATGTCTTCGCTGGGGCTTTGGCGCCCGAGCAGAAAGGTGCCCACGTAGCTCTTGGGCATCTGCTGCACGTATTCGATCAGCCGGGTCGCCGCCCCGACGCAAGCCACCAGCACCCCCGAAGCCAGCGGGTCGAGCGTGCCCGCATGGCCAACCTTGGCAGGCCGAGCCAATCGCTGCACACAGTCGACCGCCCGGCGCGACGTCATCCCCGCCGGCTTGTTCAGGTTCAGAAGTCCGAAGTGCACGATGGCCTTGCTCGCGTAGTGTCTGGTGTGGCTGGCGACGTATGGGTGGCATGCCGTCGCAGAACACAGCGACGACTCCAATTCCCTCTCCCTCCGGGAGAGGGTTAGGGTGAGGGGAATTGCCCTGGACTTAGCTATCGCCACTTTCCCTCACCCCGGCCCTCTCCCCGAGGGAGAGGGAGTTGGGTGAGCTCGATCCACGCTAGTGGGCGTTCTTGATCCCCAATTCCCGCAGCTGCTTCGCATCGACCTCGCCGGGGGCGCCGGTCATCATGTCGGTGGCCCGTTGCGTCTTGGGGAAGGCGATGCAGTCGCGGATGCTGTCCAGCCCGGCGAACAGCATCACCAACCGGTCAAGGCCCAGGGCGATGCCGCCGTGCGGCGGGGCGCCGTACTGGAGGGCGTCCAGCAGGAAGCCGAACCGCTCCTTGGCCCGCTCTTCGTCGATTCCCAGCAGGGCGAAGACCTCTTGCTGGAGCTGCTGATCGTGGAACCGGATCGTGCCGCCGCCGGCCTCGATGCCGTTGAGCACCAGGTCGTAGGCCAATGCCCGGCACTTGGCCGGGTCGGTCTTCAGAAGCTCGCGGTCTTGCGGCCGCGGCGCGGTGAAGGGGTGATGCATCGCGGCCCAGCCGTTCTCTTCCTTGTCGAAGGCGAACATCGGGAACTCGACGACCCATGAGAAATTCTTCTCGTTGGGGTCGTAAAGCTTCAACTCCGCGCCCAAACGCTTGCGCAGCCCGTGCAGCGCCTTGCAGGTCACCTCGAACTCGTCGGCCACGAACAACAGCAGGTCGCCCGGCTGGGCGTCCATGCGCTCGGCGATCTGGCCGAGAAGCTCTGGGGTGAAATTCTTGGCCGTCGGCGAAGCCAGCTTGCGGCCTTCCTCGACCTTGAACCAGACAAGCCCCTTGGCCCCGCAATCCTGCACGGCAAAGGCGGTCAGTTCGTCGATCCCCTTGCGCGAATAGCGATCGGCCGCCTGTTTGACGTTGATCCCGCGGACCCGGGCGCCGCCCTTGGCCGCATCGCGGAACACGCGGAACTCGGTCTGGCCGGCCAGGTCGGTCACGTCGACGATCTCCAGCCCATAGCGCAGATCGGGCGCGTCGTGGCCAAACCGCTCCATCGCCTCGTCCCAGGTCATGCGCGGCAGCGGCAGCTTCAGGTCCAGGCCGAGGATCTGCTTGGCCAGCCGGGCCACCAGCCCCTCGATGATCCCCATCACGTCGTCCATCGTGACGAACGACATCTCCAGGTCCAACTGCGTGAACTCCGGCTGCCGGTCGGCCCGAAGGTCCTCGTCGCGGAAACAGCGGGCGATCTGCATGTAGCGGTCGTACCCGGCGACCATCAGAATCTGCTTGTACAACTGCGGCGACTGCGGCAGGGCGTAAAACGATCCATGCTGAATCCGGCTCGGGACGAGATAGTCGCGGGCACCCTCCGGCGTGCTGCGACCGAGCATCGGCGTCTCCACTTCGATGAACCGGTGCTCGTCCAGGTAGTCGCGCATGATCTTGACGATCCGGTGCCGCAGTACGACCGTCTCCTGCATCTCTGGACGCCGCAGGTCGATATAGCGGTACTTCAGCCGCACATCTTCGCCAGGCAGGTCCTTGCTGCCAGGCTGGAACGGAGGCGTGGCGCTGCGGTTCAAGATATCCACCCGCTCAACCCGGATCTCGATCTCTCCGGTGGGCAGCTTCGGGTTGACCGTGCCTTCCGGCCGATGGGCCACCTTGCCCGTGGCCGCCACGACAAACTCCGACCTGAGCGTCCGGGCGGCGGCCATGGTCTCTTCCCCACTTTCCGGGGAAAAGACGATCTGGGTCTTGCCATAGCGGTCTCGCAGGTCCACGAACAACACGCCGCTGTGGTCCCGGTACGTATCCACCCACCCACAGAGGGTAACACGCTGTCCGACATTCTCCGCCCGAAGTTCGCCGCAAGTGTGAGTGCGAAGCACCGCTGTCATTCCTTCCAAAGAGGCCGGCTCGCGAAGTCCTATCCGGCCAACACGCCGGACTCAAGAAAACCGCGAAGGAGTTATTCTAGGATGAGTTACTCGGGGCGCAAAGGTTGGATCGGCTCGGTTCAGCACAAATGAGCCGGGCCCCGCCGGCTCGAAATAGTTAATATACGCAATGTAGCGAAGACGTGCTAGCGACGGCCACCGGCTGCACGCCTGCTTATACCGCAGAACGCTGTTTTCCAGGATCACTAATAGCGATTGCGGGCGAGGAGGGGGCTGCCCTGTGTGGGGCAAATCCGCCCGGTCGCAGGCTCGCACATTTGTGGGCGAGCCACAATGCCGTTCCATCGGTTGACGCAAGTCTTTGTTTAGCCCGGTCGCTTGCGACCGGAGGGAGGCGGACGCTCGCGCCTGCACCACAACCGATTGAACGATATTGGGGCCAGCCACCCGTCGCCCCAGTTTGGCCGCATGGCGATCTTTTCTCCGGTGTTCTTCGGCGATGAGCTTCGCTGCCGAATTAGGAAAAAAAACTGGAAAATGGGCCAGGCTTTCCGCTATGCTCACGCTTGGTGGCTTTGCGCCTCCTGCGATTTGATCTTTGACAATTCGACCAGGCATAATAGTTGCCAGGGCCTGACGCGTGTCGGGTGGGACCTGGCAATGTGTCACCCTATGCACCTCAGAAGCCTTGTTTTTGCTGCCGGGGGTGGCCCATTTGCGACATACCTCCACGGAGTTATCGAGTTACGATCTTCGTGCTCGCCGCAACTGCTTTCCACGCTTCGCGTTACGGCTTGTCGAAAACGCCAAAGTTTTTGGCCATACGCGAAGTCGTCGCGCACGAAGAAGAAACCGCCGCACCTATGAGGGGGTCGATGTGGTCGCCGGATTCTGGAAAAATCGAATCTTGTTGACCACACGACCGCCTCGGCCGTGGCGGCGATCGCGGAGCGACGAGCTACCCGACGCCAAGCGAGGCGATCTGCCGGGCCAGCTCACTGGGCTTCGTCTCCTCAGAGACCGGCACAAACCGGCACTCGCTCAGGCTGCGGAACCAGGTCCACTGGCGCTTGGCAAACTGACGCGTATGCGTCTTCACCAGGTCGACCGTTTCGGCCAGACTGTGCTGCCCTTGGAGGTACTCGATCACTTCGCGGTAGCCCAGGGCCTGCTGGGCCGTCTTGCTCAACGGCTCCGGCCGGGCCAAGAGCTGCCGGGTCTCGTCGACCAGGCCGGCGGCAAACATCTGGTCGACGCGACGGTTGATCCGGGCGTAAAGCTGCTCGCGGGGCCAATCGAGGACAAAAACCCGGACTTCCTCCGCCCGGCGGCCCGTCTTGAACTGCTCCTGCCATTGGCTGATCGGCCGGCCCGTCTTCTCAAAGACCTCGATCGCCCGAACCAGACGCCGCGTGTCGTTCGGATGGAGCCAGGCGGCCGATGCCGGGTCGATCTCCGCCAGCCGGCGATGCAGATACCCGGGCCCCTGCCGGCTTGCCTCCTCTTCCAACGTCTTCCGCAGCGTCCAATCGGCCGCGGGCCCCTCAAAGATCCCCCGCAAGAGCCCTTTGAGATAGAGCGGCGTGCCACCCACAAACAGCACTTCGCGTCCCCGCTGCTTGATCGCCCTGGTGGCCTGCCCCGTCGCCTCAAGGTACTGGGCCAGACTGTACTCCTCGTGGGGTTCGAGCACATCGACCAGATGGTGCGGCACGGCCGCTCGCTCCTCGGCGGTCGGCTTGGCCGTGCCGATGTCCATGCTCCGGTAGAGGGCCATCGAATCGAGCGAAATAATCTCCGCACCGATCAACCGAGCCAACTCCAGGCCGGTGCTCGTCTTGCCGCCCGCGGTCGGGCCCGTCAGATACCAACAGTCAAGGGCGGGAGAAAACGACATGCCAAGGGGGCTAGGGGCTATAGGGTGCCAGGAGTACAATGCGGCCCACTTCGCATTCATTGTGCTCTGTCGAACGACGATCGGGAAGGGGACCTGGCAGTGAGCGACGAAACGGCAATTCTCCCGCGATTGATGGCGGTGCTGGAAGACCGAAAGGCCAAGCGGCCGGCAAACTCATATACGACCCAGCTCTTTGAGGGCGGGATCGAGCGAATCGGAGCCAAGATCCGCGAGGAGGCCGAAGAGGTGGTCGAGGCGGCCCACCAGGCACGGGACGACGACCGAAAAGCGGTGATCCACGAGGCGGCCGACGTGATCTACCACCTGTTGGTGCTCCTGGCCTACTGCGACGTCGGCCTCCAAGACGTCGAAGCTGAGTTGGCCCGGCGGTTCGGCATTTCCGGGCTGGAGGAAAAGGCCTCGCGATAGGCCCTACGCGTCCTCCCGCCCGCGATACCACCGGGCAACGACCGACCCGTCGGAATGAAAGAGAAGATCGTGCGGATCGGCCGCTTCCTGCTCGGGCAGCGCGACGACGGCCAGATCGGCCCGCTTTCCGGGCTCCAAGCTTCCGACCTCGCCAGCGACCCCCAAGGCCCGGGCCGACTGGAGCGTGCCCAACTCCAGGATCGTTCGGGACGGAACATCGGAGTGTGTGCCAGCCACGAGCCGCATCTCCGCCAGCACGCTCAAATCTGGAGACGACGCCCGGCTATCGGTTCCCAATGCGACCGTGACGCCGGCTCGCAGCAGTTCTCTCAACGGATACGCCGCGTGACGGAACCATGCGTGCGTTCGCGGGCAGTAGACCACGGCCATCCGCTCGGCGTGGCACGCCAGGAAAGCGATCTCCTCCTCGTCGAGGTAGTTGCCATGGATCACCAGCACTCGATGCGCGGCGGCCAGCACGCCGAGATAGTCCAGCGGCCGAAGGCTCTGGGAGAACCGTTGGGAGTCCCAAGCCCCAAGACGTTCCAGGAATCCACGCAACGGCCCAGTCCCCGAGCGGAGCAGTTCCAATTCTTCCCGGGAGTCAGCCAAGTGAAACGCGACCGGAACACGTTCCGAGGCGGAAATCGCCACCACGGCCGAGAGCAACTCGGGCCGGACACTGTAGGGCGCATGGGGACTCAAGCCCGAACGCCAGGTTGCGTCTTGGCGGGCCGCACGAAGATGCCGCCGGGCCAGTTCCAAGGCCGCGTCCACACGCGGAGGCGTGGGGGCGATCAACTCCAGAAAGACGGTCGCATCGACACGAGCCTTTTCAAACGGCTCGGACGGCCAGCCCGGCTGAGCG
>JBDKTH010000556.1:0-3296 GCA_039680305.1 Thermoguttaceae bacterium
GCAAAAATACCCGGGCGGCGCCGTCGGTGTGATACATCACGTGCACGCCATACGAGCGGGCCAGGTCGGCCATCTTGATCTGGTTGGGAAGCAGGAACCGTCGATAGGTGGCCAGGCTCATCAGCGGCCCCGTCTGGGCCCCGAGATCTTCGGCCACCCAGGTCAGGTCGATTCGCCGCAGCCCCGCCTCGAAGATCCGGCGGTGATGTTCGTCGTAGAAGTCGAAGATGTGCCCGAGGATCGCGTCGGCAATGTCGGGATTGAGAACCAGGTCCTCAAACGCCTGTTGGAGCCCGCGCAAGTAGCCGTACAGAAGAAACGGCTCATAGCACCCGGCGTGGATCGGCCGAAAGCCGTCGTCCGTGGCCAACGTCTCGGTAATCGGGCGGTAATCGAAATCGTCGGGGTCCGGCCAGTGATGGGCGTGGACGTCGGCCACGGTCTGGGCTGCGGCCAGCGGCTGATACGACGGCTCGTCATACGCCCCGCCGCCGTAGTCGGCCTTGCGATACCGGATCCCCCACAGATCGGCCTGGGGATCGTCGGGATGGTGCGTCCGTTTCCACGTCGGCTCAACGAACCTTCGCTGGTCGATGTGCAGCTTTTGCCACAGCGACTCTTCGTCCGGACAGTCGAGGTCTTTGAGCACGCGCTGGGTGACCTCCGCCGTCGCCTGGTAATCCGTCGGGATCCGATCCGCCGATTTGCCGGCCAGTAGTGCCAACCAACGCTGTCGCGGAGTCATTTCCATCGCTCACTCCAATGGCAGTTTCACCGGCCGGCCGCCTTCGGCCAGCGAACGGTCGATGGCCAGACAGACCTCGTGTGTCTTGTAAGCGTCGGCAATGTTGCAGTGCGACTCGCGTTTCTGGAGGATGCAGTCGACCAAGTGGTTCATCTCGGCGTCGAAGGGATGATGTTCCACGGCGCCGCTGTCGGGCATGATCGTCTGCATCGTGGTCCAGCCGGTCTGACGGGGGAAGAGTCGCTTGGCCCAGATCCGATTGTCGCGCAGCGTGCCTTCGGTGCCGACCAGGTCGATGTTGAACTGGTAGGGCATGTCGGCGTCGAACAGGGTCGAGGTCTTGCCAATCGCTCCGCTTTCGAATCTGAGGATCGCGACCAGGTTGGCGTCGAACTCGAAATGGTTCCGGAGGTTGTTCCCAAACGCCGCCACTTCGACGATCTCCTCGCCGGCAAACCAGCGGATCGCGTCCAGCGCGTGGCAGCCGCCCAGGAGCATCGTGCTTCCGCCGTTCCTCCGCGTGCGGCCCCATTCCCAGCCGGTCCACGACGGGCCTAGGCCGTGCCAGTAGTCGACCTCCACGTAAAACAACCGGCCGATCGCCCCGCTAGTCAGCAGCGACTTGAGGTTCTCCAGCAGCGGATTCCAGCGGAGCACGAAGCTCACCACGCTCCGCACGCCGGCCTTCGCTACGGCGTCGCGCAGGGCCCGGTTTTCGGCCATCGAGAGGCACATCGGCTTTTCGATCAGAAGATGCTTGCCGGCCTCGGCCGCGGCGATCCCCTGCTCGGTGTGGACCTGGTTGGGCCCGCTGAGATTGACGATATCCACGCGCTCGTCGCGAAGAATCTCTTCGTAGCTGGCGCCGACCGTGCAGTCGAGGTGGAGTTTGTCGACCAGCCGCTGGGCACTCTCCTTGCGGCGGCTGCTACAGTGGACGATGCGGACGTGGGGATTCTTGAGCCAACTGGCAGCGTGTGCATAGGCGACCTGGCCGACGCCGTGAATGGCTACCCCCAGTTTGCCGTCAATCATCACGACCCTCCCGATTGGATTCTCAGATCATAACTGGTGATACGCCTCGCGAAGAATCTCGATGTTCTTGATGTTCCACGCCTGCTCCTTGCTCGGCAATGTCGTCTGGGGGTCGGCCTTGGCAAAGCCGTACAGGCCGAA
The DNA here is from genome assembly GCA_039680305.1 of Thermoguttaceae bacterium. Lineage (GTDB taxonomy): Bacteria > Planctomycetota > Planctomycetia > Pirellulales > Thermoguttaceae > JBDKTH01. The sequence goes on from JBDKTH010000556.1 coordinate 1,922, forward strand.
GACGGACGTGTCGAGCTTTTTCCACATCGTCGCGTCGTGCCCCTTCCATCCGCAGAGGTTCTGCACGATGAGCGTCTTGGGGCCGACCTGCTTGCGCAGCCAGTCGAGGTGTTCCAGCTCCGGGGCCTCGTTCAGCACCCAATCCGCCTCCTGGAGCAACCGATGCCCGGTCCAAACGGGATACTCCTTGGCGATGAACGGATGATTGGTCCAGAGGATCGTGGGGCGCACCGCCGTGGTGGCCGCTTTGATCTCCCGCCAGGCCCGCTCCAGGGCGAGCTGGTCGAAACGCAGTGTGGCTTGCGGCGACGGGCTGCCCGACGCGGGAAAGGCCTCGCCCGTTAGCTCACGGTACATCTGCCGTTCGCATTCCAGCCACTTCTGGTGCTGAGTGGGCCGGACCCAGTCGATCATGAACCCATCGATCCCCGTCTTCTTCAGCGCGTCCTGGACCGAGCGGCAGAAGTAGTCGAGGTACGGCCGGGTCATCGGAATCTTGATGTAATCCGAATCGGCGCCATGGACCTCGTCGGGGTGTTGCTTCTCCCAAACCGGATTGGCCCCGAGCGTAAAATAGCCCATCACGCGCATCCCGGCCGCGTGCCCCCGCCGGACCATTTCGCCCAGGAAATCGGGATGCGCGAGCCCCGGGATCACGGGGGCCACTTCGCTGGGATACCAGGCGTAGCCGTTGTAGCTGACGCAGAAGGTCTGGATTGTGTTGGCCCCCAGGTCCTGGTACCACCGCACATGCTCGGCCGGATCGGCCGCGGCATACATGCCGGCCGGGGCTGCGCCACGGGGTCCCCAGTTGAAGTCGACGCAAAACGCCTTCACCGGCTTCGTGCCGGTCGGCTTTTCGCCTTCGGCCCCTTGGGCCTTGGCTACTCCAAACCCGCCGGGCAGGATTGCCGAAGCGGCGATTCCCGTCGCCGACAGCGACTGGACGAGGAACTGCCGCCGGGAAGGTTGACTCACACCACGAGGGTTCTCAGCCATGGGCATGCTCCTTGGACTGGATGGCGTCCAATATACCGCGAATCGCGGCCAGGGAATAGCTATTGGGATACACTCTGATGGGTTTTGACGAACAAGACCGGTAATCGACCTCCACGAATCCCGGGAAGACTCGGGAACACTAATCTTCACTAATCAACACTGATAGAAGGCAATTAGCGTGGATTAGTGAAGATTAGTGTTCCGCAGATTCCTGGGGAGTGCTACCGGTCTTGTTTGTCAAAACCCATTAGGGCCCGCCAGATCCGTGGCAATGCAGTGGCGGGCCTCGCAAGCTCGGCACCGCCCTACTTGGTTACCGATCTTGGTCGTCAAAGCCTCCTCGAATCGTGCAAGGCCATCTGGGGGCGAGCCAGCC
>JBDKTH010000455.1:0-2144 GCA_039680305.1 Thermoguttaceae bacterium
CCGGGCGAATCGTTCCCATCGCTCGGAAGGAATTGACAGGCTAATCCACCTGTTGTCTTCCCCTACCTGCCTTCCAGGCAAGCAGTGGCACACGAATCTACTTGACCGTTGCTTTCAGGCAGAAGTCACATTGGTTCCCGGATCCCGCCACGACTTCGCAGGTCTCGCGCGAGGACACGTTCTTGAGTTCGTCGACTTTGGTGCCAGGCGGCATCGGCGGCCCGGCTTCGACCTGCCGGCCCGTCTTGACGATGGCGATGATTTCCACGTTCTTCTTGCCGACGGTCATCCCTGCCGATCGGGCGATCGAATAGGCCCCATTCGTGATCGGTGTGCCGAGGCTCGGCCCCTTGCCATCGGCCGGCGCAAAGCTGATCGAGCCCTGTTCGACCGGCCTGCCGCTCCAGGTGACGCGGCCTTCGACGGAAATTCCCGTTTCGCCGCAACCCACGACGAGCAAGAGGCCGCCCAGCGCCGCCAGCGCCCGCAGCCCGAGCGGCCGCTTCTGCTGAGACTCTCGGATCTTCTCCCGGTTCATCCTTGTCTCCCTCCGTTACGTCCCCTCGGTGTGCCAGGCATTCTCCCTTGCGTCCGCTAAAGCCCACAGACAAGCACCTCATTCTGAACGGCCTTGGGCGTGGCCAACGCTTTCCAGATGGCAATGTCGAGCGTCTCGCCGACAAACCGCACACTGGCGTCGCCAAAGCAGACGTTGACGCCGCCCGGGTGGTCGCTCCGGGCGGTCATCACCAGGGCCCGATCGCCGCACGATCCAAAGGCCGTCACGCAGGGGGCCCGATCGCTGCTGGAGCAGAAGCCTGAACGAAGCCTGTCAGCGGTCAGGCTGTTGGGCGAGTAATTGTGGTGATAGAATGGCCCTTCCGGGTAGTGGAGCACGCCGCGGAAGTCGCCACCGCCGGCCAGACGGATCTCGGAGACCATGGCCGTGTTCGTCGTGCCGTCGAGAAAATCGCGGAAGTTGGTTTCGCTATTCAGGTAGAACACTCCCGGGTCCTGGTCCGTCGGCCGGGTCGGCTGCGTGTACTGGAAGCACCTCTCATTCATCGGCCCAAGGCCGTTGTTGGCCACGTAATTCCCCTTGGCATAGGAATCGGAGAGGACCGCCAGCGGCGACGGACGAGGGTTGGAGGGACACGAAAACGCTTCAAGCGACTGGCTCGTAACCTCACGGTTGTAGTAGTTCGGTGCGTTGCTGGCTACGCCCGTGCCCTTGGTCTGATCGAACTTCTGATACAAGGCGTTCTGCTCGACAAACGGCAAGATCCAGAAGACCCAGGTCGTCTCGTTCGAACGTTCATTGCCCGTGGTCGACCCCTTATACCAAAAGGCGCCATAGGGCAATCGGCTGCTTCGATCGTGGTGCATGTGCAGTGCCAGCCCGATCTGCTTCAGGTTGTTCGTGCACTGCGACCGCCGGGCCGCCTCGCGGGCGGCCTGGACGGCGGGCAGCAGTAAGGCGATCAGGATGCCGATGATCGCAATGACGACCAGAAGCTCGACGAGCGTAAAGCCGCCTTTGGGCAGCCGCGACCGCCCTGAGCCTTTCCTCCGCTTCGTTTCCGAACGACCAACTGAGTACCCTGGGAACCTGGCAAGAGTGACAAGAGAATACCCCATCACATTTCTCCCTATTCTGCAATCCGAGCGAAACTGATAACGCAAACGGAAAAGACCGCGACGAAACGATCGCGCAGGAGAACACTCTTGCCTCTTCTCTCTGTCCTGCCTCTCCGGAGCATGTAGGGTGCTTGCCTTGGCAAGCAGGGCGACAAAAGCCAGCGGCACGACGGAGCGTGCCGGCTACTTTTCTTGCTTGGGGGTCTCGGCTTGTTCTCGCTCGGCGAGGGTCTTCTTCACCCACCGCCACATCGGAAGGAACGCGGCCAGATGGACCGGCCCATGGTCGTATCCCTGCAGTCCATACAGGGTGACGTTCTTGTGTCCCACCAGCTTGAGCAATCGCATGAAGTAAGCGTTTTCCTCGTAACGGCCGAGCATTTCCAGCTCGCGATCACCGGTGACCTTGGGATGGAGCCGATAGCCGAGCGACACGACGGCAATCTCTTGATTCTTCAACTGCGGGTAGATCTCCCGAGTGCCTCCGTAGAGACCGCCCCCATGGA
>JBDKTH010001064.1:0-2730 GCA_039680305.1 Thermoguttaceae bacterium
GATCTTGCGTTCAAAGGAGTCGCCGCCTTCTCAGAATGCCACAAAGTCGCGTACCGGCCCCCGGCCCGTCTAGCCGTCGCGGCGCAAAAGGCACGACCACCCCAGATAGCGCGGCTGGCCGACGCCCGGTGCATCGAAGCGGAACTCACGCAACTGGACGATCTCAAACAGGCGGCCGAACTCCTCGCGAATCTCCCGTTCCTCGACCACCGGCGGGCCGACCGCGTCTTCCGGTTCTTTCGCATTGCCGGCCAGCACGAGGCCCCACGTCCCCTTGGCGGTCAACTTCTCCAACGTGCGCAAGTAACCATCCAGATCACCGCGGCGCACGGCGTGGTAGCAGCCGCGGTCGAAGAAGAAGTCGTAGGGCCCACCCAGGCGTTCCCAGTGACGTAGATCGCCAACCACGAAATTCACGGGCACGCCCCGGGCCGCCGCCTTTTCTCGGGCCCGACAGATCGCGACGCGGCTGATGTCGACGGCCGTGACCGAAAAACCACGTTCGGCCAACCAGACCGCATTCGTGCCCGTCCCGCATCCCAGCTCCAGCGTCGCACAAGAGGCGATCCGCTGCTCGTCGAGCACCCTCCGCAGCTCGGTCGACGGCCGGTCGGTGTCCCAAGGCGAGGCGGCTCCGGTCTGGTATTGTCGGTCCCAGTGTGGCTGATGAATCAGATCGACTTCCCCATCGCAGGGAATGCCTGGCGAGTGCGTCGGCCGAATCGCCGAGGACGGGTTCACGGCATCGGGTCCCCCTGGGTTTGTTGTGAATCTCACAAGGCACAAGAAAAAGGCCTCACCCAGGGGCACGCAACTTCCGTGCCGCCGGTTGAACCGGCCCGCGTCTTCGATTAAGGTAAGGCAGGCCACTCGTCTGGGCGATGGCAACCTGGACCGCGAACCGCACGGCAACGGAAGGGAACAAACATGAATAGGCTGGGGTTTTGGACGACTCTGCTGGTCGGAATGCTTGTCAGCGCGAGCTGCGTACACGGCAGTGAGCCAGGCCCTCTGGCCTCGACCGGCGAACCGGGTATCGCTGGCGTGCGGCTGAACCGGGGCACCCTGGAGCCCTACGAGAAGCTGGAGATCAGCTTCAACCTGAGCGGCACCTGGTCGAATCCGTTCGATCCGGAGCAGGTGGCCGTCGACGGGATCTTTCGCACGCCCGACGGCGCGACGCTCACCATGCCGGGCTTCTACTTCCAGGACTACCAGCGAATCCATCACGACAAGTACGAGGAGCTGAAGCCCGCGGGCAAGCCGGTGTGGAAGGTGCGATTTGCCCCGACCGCTGCCGGCACTTATCGCTTCCGGCTCCGCTTGACCTGCGCCGGCAAGACCGTCGAAAGCCCGGAGCAGACGTTCCGGTGCACCGCCGGCGGCAAGCAGCACGGGTACCTGCGAGTCTCCAAGGAAAACCCATACTACCTCCAGTTCGACGACGGCACGCCGTTCTTCGCGATCGGGGAGAACATCGCCACCCTCGGCCCGATGGGAACCGAGCACATCGACCAATGGTACACGAGCTTCGCCCGGGCCGGAGGAAACTTCGTGCGGAGCTGGTGGTGCGGCGGGGGCACGGACCTGGAAAGCTGGATCTCCAAGGATCCGAACGTCGGCTTGGGTCGCTACAAGCTCGACCAGGCCTGGCGCATCGACTACCTCGTTGAGAAAGCCGAAACGCTCGGGATTCGGCTGATGTGCTGCCTGGAGACCCAGCAGTACCTGCGCCGCGACAAATGGTGGCCCCAGTTCACCTACAACGCGGCCAACGGCGGGCCGGTCACCACGCCGGCCGACTACTTCGTCAATCCCAAGGCCGACGCGTTCTTCCAGAAACGGCTGCGGTACATCGTCGCCCGATGGTCGTACTCGACGGCCATCTTTTCCTGGCAGTTCTGGAACGAGGTCAGCGCCTGCAACGATTTCGCCGTAGATCCGGCCGCCGCCTGGCATCGACGCATGGCCCAGTACCTGCGCGGGATCGATCCGTATGACCATGTGATCCAGAGCAACTTCGGCAACCTGGACGGCCATGCCGAGATCGACGGCCTGCCGGAGATGGAGGTGGTTTCGACGAACATCTACACGCGTCGCGACATGGGCGAGACGGTCGCCTGGGGCACGCACCTGATGACGGCCCGCTACCGCAAGCCGTTCTTCTTGACCGAGTACGGTCCGGGCCACTACGGACGCTACGCCGAGGAAGATCCCACCGGCGTGATGGTCCACAACGGGCTCTGGGGCGCGGTCGTCAGCGGCAGCGCCGGCACCGGCATGCCCTGGGGCTGGGGCGATTGGATCCATCGGCAAGACATGTATCACTACTGGAAGGCCGTGACCGACGTCGTGGCCGACGTGCCCTTCTGTCACCGCCAGTGGAAGCCGGTCCAGGTCGAGCGGTTCCGTTTTGCCGACCAGGGCAAACCGCCCTACTACGCCAGCACGTTTTTCGAAGGCTGGCCGCGAAACTATTCGTACACGCTTGGCCCCAGTTCCCCTCAGGCGTCGCTCGCCGTCAGCCCCGAAGGCGAGGTGGACCATCCCGAAACCTTCTCGGCCGTGTTGAACTCCTAGCAGTCGCACACGCTCAGCGTAGACTATCCCGCCGACGGCACGCTGGTCGTTCACGGTCCCGAGCTGTCGGAACGGGGCGAGCCGAAACTGCAAGTGTCGATCGACGGGCGACCGGCGCTCGACCAGGCATTGCCGCGCGATACGAAGTAT
>JBDKTH010000063.1:0-8066 GCA_039680305.1 Thermoguttaceae bacterium
AGCACCGGCAACGGCAGTTCCTTTGGATCGGCAACCTTGCCGAGCAATTGAAGCAGTACGAAGCTCACCGCGACCAGTACCCGACCCTCGATTGCTTCTTCCCCCAGATTCTGGCCGTCTTCAACGACTACGCCGACCGGTTCAAGAAGGACAAGGACGCGACTCCTGGCCAAGAGCCGCCCGACGGCTGCGCGTGCTGCTCGAACGCATGCGTGTAGCGTCGCCGAGAACTACGGTCGTCACATGTCGTAGAATCGCTACGATCGTCAACGACCAGTCATTTCTGCAGTGCGATGTCGCGCACGATCGATCACGGCACGAGGCCCCTTGAAGCGTATACTCTTGATGGGGATCCCGATTGCACGATGCGAGGCGGGATCCGCGTACGCCTCGGAGTTCAACGATGTCGACGTCGAGCGATCCGACGACGGCAGTCCACCAGTGACCGGTCGCCTTTGTCATGAGCCACGAAAACCGCGTGCTGGATCTGGGCGTTCCGTGGGAGGATCGCCAATCGGCAGCCCAGGAGCCGTCGATCGAGGATCAGCGTTGCGACTGCCCGGAACTCGCGGAGGGACTCCCCGTGACGCTGTTGGCGATGGCCAACGTGCATGCGGCTCTCGCGGCTGACGGCCCGCCGAGTCCGGGACAGGAGGAATCCCCGGCAAAACCCTCTCCGTCGCCCGCCGACGGCGACCGCCCGCGTCGGGAAGGCTGGCCGGTCGTCCCGCAGTACGAGATCCTGGAGGAAGTGGGGCGCGGCGGGATGGGCGTCGTCTTCAAGGCCCGCCATGTCACGCTCGGGCGAACCGTGGCCATCAAGACGATCCTGGCTTGCGGATTGCTCCAGGAGGACCAGGTGCGGCGGTTCTTGAAGGAGGCCAAGGCCATGGCCCTCCTGCAGCACCCGAACATCGTCCAGATCTACGAGATTGGCCAGCAGGACGAGCATCCGTATCTCGTGATGGAATATGTGCCCGGCGAGAGCCTCTCGGCCAGCCTTGGGGGCCAGCCGTTGGCGCCCCGCAAAGCGGCCGAGTTGGTGGCCGCGCTGGCCCGCGCCGTCCAGGTGGCCCATGAGCAGGGCATCATCCACCGCGATCTGAAGCCCAGCAATATCCTTCTCTTGGCCGACGGCACGCCGAAACTCTGCGATTTCGGCCTGGCCAAGCACTTTGCAGCCGACGCCGACCACACGAAGACCGACCAGCTCATGGGCACGCCGAGCTACATGGCCCCGGAACAGGTGCTCTACGGCACCGAGTGCCAGGGACCGAGCGTGGACATCCACGCCTTGGGCGTCGTGCTCTATGAGACGCTCACCGGGCGTCCCCCGTTTCTGGCCGACAACCCGATGGATACCCTCCAGCTGGTCGCGTTCCAGGAACCCGTTCCGCCGCGACGCTCGCAGCCCCGGATCCCGCAAGACCTGGAGACGGTCTGCCTGAAGTGTCTTGCCAAGGAGCCCCGTCAGCGTTACGCCAGCACCGCGGAGTTGGCCGACGACCTGGAGCGTTTTCTCGCCAACGAGCCGATTCATGCCCGGCCCCTCGGACCCGTGGGGCGATGTCGACGTTGGTGCCGGGCGAATCCGAGCCGAGCCACGTTGCTGTGCGCGGCGCTGCTGATCGCGATCGTGGTGCCGGCAGTCATGCTGGTCTACAATTGCCGCCTCGCGGAAGAACTGGCGCGGACCGACGCGGCGAACCGGCAGGTTTTGACGGTCCAGGAAAAGCTGCAGGGCACGTTGATGCAAGAGGTGGCCGAGCATCTCGATGGCGACCTGCGGCAACTGGCCAGCGTCCCGTTGACGATGGCCGCGATGCTGGAAAACCGCCGCGACTGGGACGAGTCGCAGCTGGAGCGAGCCGTCAAAGACGTGCTCGGTCGGACGCCACTGATCTTCGGCATGTGCGTGGCCTTCGAGCCGTTCCAGTGGCAAAACGATCAAGAGGACTTTGCCCTCTATGTCTCCCGGCAGCACGGGCGTCTGGCCGCCATGCAACTCGTGCCGCCGGCCTACGAGCCGCTGTATCGGCAGTGGGAGTGGTATCGTGTGGCCAAGCAGAGCCCGCAGGGCCGCTGGAGCGAGCCCTACATCGACGCCAATGGCCAGCGGACCCCGATGGTCACGTTCTCCGCACCGATCCACCGCAACGGCCGTTTCGTGGGCGTGGTGACCGCCGATTTGGCCATGGACTACGTCCGCGATCTACGTGGCAACATGGACCGGCTCGACTGGGGGCCGAAGGGATACTGTTTCCTGGTCAGCGCCGGCCAGCAGATCCTGTCTCATCCGACGGACCGCTACGAGTTTCCCGGCCCGGACTCCGACCTTCGCAAGCTAACTGCCGACGACCGCTTTCGCGACCTGGCCCGCCGCTGGGCACAGTTCCCGGCAGGAACGGGCCGTGCCATGGATTTCGCGACGGGACGTCCCGCCTCCTTCCGATTCTCCCGCGGTCCCGCGGCCGGCTGGACGCTGGTGAACGTGGCCGAGTGATCGGTTCCCTCTTGGTTCATCCGGCGGGGGTGGCATGCCGTCACGGAGCGTAGCGACGGGTCGGCATGTTCTATCAATGACCTGTCCCTTTGTTTTCGCGGTCCACCGGGCGCGAGGGGCTGAGAAGCGAATTCCCAGCAGCCGGCGCCGGGAGCACAGATACCAGGATCGCCGTGTCAGGAGCCTTGCCAGAGTAGAAAGCGAGGTAGTGTGTGCCCCTGATCGCGGTGGCGTTCACGTTGCCCGCATCAAACGTGATCTGACTACCTGTGGCGACCGCCTCGGAGACGGGCCAGTGGAGCGGATTGCCGAACACGCGGTCGGGATCGACGACTCGACGCCGAAGGATACCTCTGCCACGCTGATAGTAGTAGTTGCTCAGCAACCCGGTTTTGGGGTCGAGAATCAGGCTCGGCGTGGAGGCCGTGACATCGCCGATGTTGGTTTGTGCGCGCGTCCACGTCGCACCGTAGTCCGAGGATACCATCTGGAATTGCGATCGCGTCGAGGACGTGCCCCCCAACTCTGTCCGTGCGACTGCGAGAATCTTGCCATTGCCGAGATAGACCGCGGAGGGTTCGGTTGGCCACTGCGGTCTGGTCAGCTTGGACTCGATGGGGGTCTGTGTCCAGGTTGCGCCGTTGTCGCGGCTGGTCAACGTGCCCCACGAGTGACTCGGGCCATCATCATCGTAGCTCCCTGCGAACCACAGGGCCATGAGCCCGACCGTGGGGACCGCGAAGACGTCGGTGATCTGCACGGGGGTCACGGCGAGCTTCGGCGCCGCCACGCGAGCGAACGTCACACCATCCGTGGTGCGGTAGAGATCGTGGTGCCACCCCGATCCGATCCGACGCACCCAAAGGAGCATCGCCCCGGTGGCATCCAGCCCCTTCCCGACGGCGACCTCGCCATAGCCCGGCGTGTTGGCGACAACCGTTTCCGTCGTCCACGTCTTTCCGTTGTCCGTGGAAGTACGCGCGTAGACAGCGCGGGCGTCGTCGCCAATCGTGTGCGCCGTGCCTCGGCTATACACGCAAACCAGCTTCTCTCCGATGGCCTGAATCATCGGCCACGAATTGTAGCCGCTCACGTCCTGCACGACATGCGGCTTCGCGAGAGCGTCCAAGGGCGTCACCTTGACCATTGCCAGGCCGGTGGGGCGGGTGAACGAGTCGGCGGGATCGCCAGGCTCCCGCTGAATCCGCACGCACAGGGGCGCGTTCGGCTCCACGGGGTAGTAAGACTCCAGGACGATGGTCCGGGAGTAGAACGGTGCGGCAGGAATCGCTGTTCGCACGGGGGGGCCCTGATAGGAACGGGCCGTGAACGGGGCGTCCTCCACCATCTGCGATAGGTGGACCCTGTAAACATCCTCATCGCTGGGACTCGTCGCCGCGTCCGTCGTGGTCACGACGATCTCGACCTTCACGGCGACGCACTCACTGGGCAAGCCGGTCACGAGTCCGGCGACAGACTGCCCAACAGTGCCACCAGAAAGTGACCACACCGGGATGTGCGTGGAACCGCTCGACATGAGCACTAGCGAAGGTTGGCCCGTTGCGATCGACAGGTTGTTCGCGGTCACGCAGATCGGGGACTTCTCCCACCTGCCAGGATCGCTCGCCCCGAAGCAGGTGACGGTGGAGGCAAGCAACGCAGTGCCTAGGAGGATGATTCGCATGTGCAGAGAGTGATCAGTGATAGGAGTTTTGATTCACATACACAACAGCACTGAGTCTAGCCAGGGAGGTCAGGTAAAACAAGGGGTTGAGGGGAAGTAGACGGCCATGGTCGCCCGCTTTCCCTCAACCCCTGGGCCGCTTGGCACGAAGAAAACGGCGGGTGTTGACAACCTGAGGACCGATAGAAGCCTTGCAGGACCGATGGGAGCGTCACTCGTCCAGGGCGGCTACGAGTTCCTCCAGATCGGACTCGTCTGGACTGGGCGATTCGGCGGCCGACGTGGACGCCGGATGGGACTCGCGCTGGAGCAGGCAGTAGAACACCGGGGTCAGGAAGATGCCGAAGAAGGTTACGCCGAGCATGCCGCTGAAAACGGCGGTGCCCAGGGCTTGACGCATCTCCGCACCGGCCCCCGAGGAGAGCATCAGCGGAACCACGCCCAGGATGAAGGCCAGCGAGGTCATCATGATCGGGCGGAGCCGGAGCTTCGCCGACTTGATCGCCGCCTGCTCACGGGGCAAGCCGTGTTCCTGCTGCTGTTGTTTGGCGAACTCGACGATCAACACGGCATTCTTGCAGGCCAGCCCGGCCAGCACGACGAAGCCGATCTGCGTGAACAGGTTGTTGTCCATCCCGCGGAGCCAGACGCCGGCCAGGGCGCAGAGCAGACTCATCGGCACGATCAGGATGATCGCCATCGGCAAGCTCCAGCTCTCGTATTCGGCCGCGTGGGTGAGGAAGACAAACAGCACGCAGAGCGGGAAGATGAACAGCGCGGTGTTGCCCGCGGCGATTTGCTGATAGGTCAGCTCCGTCCACTCGAAGGCCGTGGTGGGGGACAGTTCCTTCTCCGCGAGCGACTGCATCTTGGCGATGGCCTGGCCCGAACTGATGCCGGGGGCCCAGTCGCCCACCAGCGCGGCGGCCGTGTAGGTATTGTAACGGTTGATCAGTTCCGGGCCGCTCGCATCGCGCACGCGGACCAGCGCGCCCAGCGGCACCATCTGGCCGTCGGCGTTGCGCACCTTGAGTTTCTTGACGTCCTCGGGCCGGCAGCGGAAGCGGGCGTCGGCCTGGAGGTTGACTTGCCAGGTCCGGCCGAACTGGTTGAAGTCGTTCACGTAGTAGCCGCCGAGAAACACCTGGAAGGCCTGGAACACGTCGTCCAACGCCACGCCCAATGCCTTGCACTTCGCACGGTCGACGTCGGCGAACAGTTGCGGCGTGGAGGCACGGAACAGGCCCATCAGGCCCACCAGGTCCGGCTGGCGGTTCCCCTGGTCGGCGAGGTTTTCGACCTCCTCCTGCAAAGCTTCCAGGCCACGGTTGCCACGGTCCTGGACCATCATCTTGAAGCCGCCGGCATTGCCCAGGCCGTCGATCGGCGGGGCGCCGAGGACGCCGATCTCCGCGTCCTCGATCTGGCTGGCAAACTGCTCGCGCAGCGTTTCCGCAATCGCGTCGGCGTGGCGGGCCTCCCCGTGCCGCTCTTCGAACGGTTCGAGAATGGCGAACATCGAGGCGTAGTTCGACCCGTTGGCGTTGGTCAGGAACGACTGGCCGGCGATGCTCAGCGTGTGCTTGACCCCCGGCGTGGCCAGGGCGATCTTGTTCATGCGCTGGCACACCTCCGAGGTCCGTTCGAACGAGGCCGAATCGGGCAGTTGGGCGTTGACCAGCAGGTACCCCTTGTCCTGATTGGGGACAAAGCCCGTCGGCACGACGCGGAAACCGAGGTAGGTCAGTCCGAGCAGCCCCACGTAGACCAGCAGGGCCACGACGCTCCCTCGCAGACAAAGCCCGACGAGCCGCTCGTAGACCGACGTGCTCCGCTCGAACAACCCATTGAACCCGCGGAACAACCAGCCCAGGCTGGCGTCGAGCAGCCGCGTGAGCCAATCCTTCTTGGCGTGGTGCGGCTTGAGCAGCAAGGCGGCCAGCGCGGGGCTCAAGGTGAGCGAGTTGAAGGCCGAGATCAACGTCGACGTGGCGATCGTCAGGGCGAACTGCCGATAGAACTGACCGGTGATGCCCGAGAGGAACGCGGTCGGGATGAAGACCGCGCTCAGACCGAAGGCAATCGCGATCACCGCCACGGTGACCTCGTCCATGGCCTTGTAGGCCGCTTCACGTGGCGAGAACCCCTTGGCGATCCAGCGTTCGACGTTCTCGACGACGACGATCGCGTCGTCGACGACGATGCCGATCGCCAGGACCAGGCCGCAGAGGGAGATATTGTTGAGACTGAAGCCCAGGCAGGCCATGACCGCGAACGTGCCTACCAGCGACACAGGCACGGCGACCAGGGGGATGACCGTCGATCGCCAGCTCTGGAGGAACAACAGCACGACGATCGCCACCAGCACAATCGCGTCGCCCAGGGCAGTGAGGACCTCGTGGATCGACTCGGTGATGAAAGGCGTGGTGTCGTAGACAATCGCGAAGTCAAGGCCGGCGGGGAACTGCCCTTTGCGCAGTTCTTCCATCTTCTCTCGCACCGCCTCGGCCGTGGCCACGGCGTTGGAGCCAGGAATCTGGAACACGCCCAGCCCCACGCTCGGTTTCCCGTCCAGCGTGCAGGTCTGATCCTGGCTTCGGGCACCGAGTTCCACGCGGCCAATGTCGCGCACGCGGGTCAGTTGTCCTTGTTTGCCCGTCTTGACGACGATCTTGGCAAACTCCTCTGGAGCGACCAGGCGGCCGGCGGTGCTCATCGTGTATTGGAAATCGAGGCCCGACGGTACTGGCGGCTGGCCGATTTGCCCGGCCGCCACCTGGACGTTCTGTTCTCGCAAGGCCTGCACCACGTCGCCGCTGGTCAGCTCGCGGGCCGCCAGCTTCTCGGGGTTCAGCCACAATCGCATGCTGTAGTCTTGCTGACCCAGCAGCGCGACCTGGCCAACGCCCTCCAGGCGGGCCAAGGCGTCCTTGACCTGAAGCGTCGCGTAGTTGCTCAGGTAGAGCTGGTCATAACGTCCGTCGGGCGAGATGAGGTTCACGACCAGCATCAGGTTCGACGACTGCTTCGTGGTCGACACGCCGGTCTGCCGCACGGTGTCGGGCAGGCTGGGCAAGGCCATCGCCACGCGGTTCTGGACCCGCACCTGGGCCATGTCCAGGTCCGTGCCGAGTTTGAAGGTCACCGTCAGCGTGTACGCCCCGTCGTTGGTGCACTGCGACGACATGTACATCATGTCTTCCACGCCGTTGACCTGCTGCTCAATCGGCGAGGCCACCGTGTCGGCCACCACCTTGGCATTGGCTCCGGGGAAAACACAGGAGACCTGGACCGTCGGCGGGGCGATGTCGGGGTACTGCGCAATGGGTAGCGTGAACGCGGCCACCAGGCCGGCGATCGTGATCACGATCGAAAGCACCGTGGCAAAAATCGGGCGGTCGATGAAGAATCGCGAAAACACGGCGGGGGTCCTCTCTAGAAGCCGTCAACCAATGGCTTGACCGATCACGGGTTTGCGGTGCAGGCCAGACGCCCGCGCCACAACCAATCCACGCGTTATTCTGCTTCGCCTCTTTGCGGCTTCTCAGACTTCTCTTGCTCGGCCGCCGAAACTTGCGGGCCGGCGAACGTCTCCATGCTGACCAGCTTGGGCACGACGGTTGCCCCGGGACGCACCCGCTGCGGGCCGCTGACGATCACCTGTTCCCCGGGCCGCAGCCCCTCCTCGATCACGCGCAGACGGCCTTCGAGGCGGCCGAGCGTCACACGCCGGGATTCGACCTCGTTCTTCGCGTTCACCACAAGCACGTACTTTTGCCCCTGATCGGTCCCGATCGCCCGCTCGGCGATCATCAGGGCCTGGTACGGCTCGCCGAGGGGCACGCGGACACGGACAAACAGGCCGGGCATCAGCATACG
>JBDKTH010001087.1:0-2020 GCA_039680305.1 Thermoguttaceae bacterium
CCGAGCTTGCGAGGCCCACCAAAACCGTGGCAGTCGAGTGGCGGGCCTCGCAAGCTCGGCACCGCCCTACCTTGATCGCCAAAACCCAGCGGCAAGAATCGCTGCCCTCCCAGAATCACGCAACGTCGTCTAAAATGCCTTGATCCAGATTGGGTGACGGGCCTAACACCAGGGGATAACACAATGGACACCAAGAACCAAACCCTCCTTCCCACCGGCGAGGCCACGGCCATGCTGCCGGCGGGTGACCGGGTCAAGCCGATCACGGTGATCGGCACCGAGGCGATCCGGGCGACGTTTGACGACAAGTGCCTTCAGCAGGCGATCCATTCGCGGCTGGCCCCGGGCGTGACCGATGTGGTGCTCAACCCCGACGCCCATGTCGGCTATGGGGCCCCGATCGGCTGCGTCATGGTCTCGCCATCGCACATCTACCCCGGCCCGGTCGGCGTGGACATCAAGTGCTCGATGAGTCTGCTTCAACTGGACCTGCCCGCTGAGGCGATCGTCCCGCGGCCGGTGCGTCGCGCCCTGATCAACGCCATTTGCGATCGCACGCCCACCGGCGCGGGCAAGGGGCAGCGGTGGGCTTCCAAGTCGCGCCACGTCGACGAAACGCTGGGACGCCGGACGGTGATCGAAGGAGCCTCCGCGGGGGTGTGCGAGGCGTTGGGATTCCCGACGGCGTGGGCCGAGCGTTGCGAGGACTCGGCCCATACGGGCCACGACGGGACGTCGGACGCCTTGGCCTTGCGTCTGGACCGCCTCCGGGCGGAGGGGCAGCTGCCGCGGTTCGCTGAAAAGATTACGCAGCTCGGTTCCTACGGCGGCGGCAACCATTTTGGAGAATGCGAGGTCGTCCAGATTGCCGATAGCCCCCGGGCGAAGGAAGTCGCCCGAGGGTTTGGACTCGTCGACGGCCATGTAGCCTTCCTGTCGCACTGCGGCTCGCGCGGGTTTGGCTACAACCTGGCTTCCGCCCAGTTTCGCACGCTGCAAGCGAAGTTCGCCACCTGGAGCATCCCGCTGCCCGGCGACGACCGCGAGCTGGTCTATGCCCCCTTGGGAACCCCGGAGGCCGACGCCTACCAGGACGACATGGCCCTCGGCGCGAACTTCGCCACGGTCAACCACCTCTTGATCAATGCGCTCGTGCTGGAGGCCTTCAGGGAGGTTTTTCCCGGCGTCACCGGACAACTGGTCTACTTCATCAGCCACAACATCGCTCGCCAGGAGGTGGTCGACGGCAAGATGGCCTGGGTTCACCGCAAGGGGGCCACGCGGGCCTTTCCCGCCGGCCACCATGCGCTCCGCGGGACGCCCTTTGCTCAGACCGGGCATCCGATCCTCCTGCCGGGAAATCCCCGGGCGGGATCGGTCGTCATGGTCGCCGACGAAGGGGCCGAAAAAAGCCGCTACAGCGTGAACCACGGCGCCGGCCAGCTCCTGGGTCGCAAGGAGGCCGAGCGGCGGCTCGATCAGAAGACCATCGACCAGGAGTTTGACCAGGACGACATCCTGACCAACTGCCGCCAGTATCCCAAGGACGAGGCCCCGGCCGCCTACAAGGATTTTGACGAAGTTCTCCGCTCGGTCACGGCCGCAGGCCTGGCCAGCGAGGTGGCCCGGCTTCGAGCGAGGTTTGTCATCAAGGATGCCAGCAAAGCGGACGACTGAACCATGACCGACACCCTTCTGACAATCGACGGCTCGCATGGCGAAGGCGGCGGCCAGGTGCTGCGCTCGTCGCTCACGCTGTCGCTGGTCACCGGCAAGCCGTTTGTGATCGACAACATCCGCGCCCGGCGCAAATCGCCGGGGCTGATGCGTCAGCACCTGACCGCCGTGCTCGCGGCCGCCAAGGTGGGCCAGGCACAGGTGGAGGGGGCGACGATCGGCTCCTCGCGTCTCGGGTTCTACCCGGAGAAGATCAGGCCGGGCGACTACACGTTCAGCGTGGGCACCGCGGGCAGCACGACCCTCGAGCTGCAAACGGTCTAGCCGGCGCTGTTGGTGGCCG
>JBDKTH010000978.1:0-3571 GCA_039680305.1 Thermoguttaceae bacterium
GACGGGAAAAGCTCACGTGGGCACACCGCGCCGGGACGGACTTGTCCTAGCCAGAACTGCCACTCATGATAACTGGACAATGTGGTGAAGGAAAGTGGCGATTACACTGCTTCGCCCGACGACAGGCCGCCCGGAAAAGCCAACCGCCAGATGCGATGCGCCGCGAGGCCGTCGCGCGGCCGGAGAATAAGGCAAGTTTAACTCTCCTGAGGGGCCGCCTTGTGGTTTCTTTCACAAACGGAATTGCCCACCATCGCCTCCAGATCAGCGGATACAATGAGACCGTCTTGACTAGCGGACAACGCAGGGGGCCAAGAGGAATCTTACCTCATCGCGGTCGCCTGTGTCGCACCTTTCTCGATTCGCCTGCTTCGACAAAAGGAGAACTGCATGTCCCGCCGATGCCTCCCCGTGGTTCTGCTATTTGGTCTGCTTTCGGTATCGGTCGCACGGGCCGAGGCACCCTCGGCCGACTTCTACGTCGCCCCCAACGGCAACGATGAGTGGTCGGGCCAGCGTGCCACCCCGGCGTCCGACAGGAGCGACGGCCCCAAGGCCACACTGGAAGGCGCCCGCGACGCCATTCGCTACTACAAGGCAATGGCCACCCTCTACAAACCGTTCCGCGTCCTCGTCCGCGGCGGCGTCTATCGGGTCACCGAGCCGATCCGTTTCACGGCCCAGGACTCCGGCTCCGCCGACATGCCGATTTCCTACGCCGCCTATCCCGGCGAAAGACCGGTCTTCAGCGGTGGCGTGGCAATCGCCGGCTGGACCAAGCAGGCTGATTCGCCCTTGTGGAAGACGGTTGTCCCCGAGGTGAAGGCCGGGAAATGGTATTTCCGCCAACTGTTCGTCGACGGCCGCCGGGCGATCCCCGCCCGATTCCCCAATTTGCCCGAAACCTTCCGCGCCGCTGGCCCGGGCGTCGCCTACAAACGTGACGACGCGGCCCGGCGTGATCCAGCCACGAAGATCTCCCTCACCTACCAGAACGACGACCTGAAGCCCTGGTCGAACCTCGAAGACGCCGTGGTCGTCGTCTATCACTCCTGGACCACCTCGCGTCACCTGATCAAACGGCTCGATGCGTCCAAGCATCTCGTTGAGTTCACCGCCCCAAGTGGCTGGCCCATGGGCTGGTGGGAGAAGAATCAGCGATACTACGTCGAGTTCGTACGCGAAGGTCTCGACGCCCCGGGCGAATGGTACCTGAACCGCAAGACCGGCGAACTCTTCTACTATCCACGCCCAGGCGAGGACATGCCCAAGGCCGAAGCGATTGCCCCGCTTCCGGAGGAAGTCTTGCACATCGAGGGTGATGTGGCCGGAGGCAAGCCGGTTCAGTACGTGCGTTTCGAAGGTCTGGCGTTCCAGCACACCGACTGGGTCATGCCCAAGGCCCAGACAGTCGACGGCCAGGCGAACGCCAGCCTGAAGACGGCCACCGTGTTTGCCCGCGGGGCGAGGCATTGCGAGTTCGATCGCTGCGAGATCGCCCACACCGGCGGCTACGGATTGTGGTTTGAACGCGGCTCCAAGCACAACCGCTTGGTCCAGTGCCATCTCTACGACCTTGGTGCCGGCGGCGTGCGTCTCGGCGAAACCGAGTTACCCAACGAGCCGGAGCTTCAGGCCGAACGCAACGAAGTCCACAACTCGTTCATCCACGATGGCGGCCATGTCTATCATGCGGGAATCGGCGTGTGGATCGGGCGCAGTTCGTACAACAAGGTCCACCACAACGAGATCTGCGACTTCCTCTATTCCGGCGTCTCGCTCGGTTGGAGCTGGGGCTATGCGCCGACCACGGCCCATCACAATCAGATCGACTACAACCACATCCATCACCTCGGCTACAACCAGTTGAGCGACCTGGGCGGGATCTACTCCCTGGGCGACTCGCCCGGCACGCAGTTCCGCGCAAACCTGATCCACGACGTGTCCTCCTACAGCTACGGCGGCTGGGGACTGTACACCGATGAGGGCAGCACCGGGATCCTGATGGAAAACAACATCGTCTACCGCGTCAAGGACGGCGCCTTCCATCAGCACTACGGCAAGGAAAACATGGTTCGCAACAACATCCTGGCCCTTTCGGCCACCGTGGGCCAGGTTCGCCGCTCGCGGCAGGAAGAGCACAGCTCATTCACCCTGGAGCGAAACGTCATCTACGCCAACGACGCGCCGATGCTCGGCGGCAACTGGTCCAAGGGCAAGTTCAAGCTCGACAACAACTGCTACTGGGACGCCAGCGGCAAGCCGGTGGAGTTCCCCGGCAAACTCGACCTGAAGAACTGGCAGCAAAAGGGGCACGACGCCCACTCGGTCGTGGCTGATCCGCGATTCGTGGCCCCAGAGAAGTTCGACTTCCGCCTCGCCCCCGACTCCCCGGCCTTGGCCTTGGGCTTCAAGCCGATCGACACTCGCGAGATCGGCTTGGTCGGCCCGGCCGCCTGGGTCGCCTTGCCCAAGCAGCTCCAACGCCCGCCACTGGTACTGCCGGGGGAAGAGAAATGACGAAGGTCGCCGATCAACACGCGTTCGGATCGTCTGATGCTCGCGTGGGAATAGTTCCTTTCAAATAGCCCTCGCGGAGTGGCTTGGGAAAACGCTCGATCGCGTAGCGGAGCATGGTGCGCGGCATGCGAGGATAGTGCTGGCGCAAGAAGCACTCCTCGACCCGCTGGTCACGTTTGCCGACCTCGCGGAGCATCCAGCCGACGGCCTTGTGGATCAGGTCTTCCTTATCACCAAGTAGCATCGCGGCGATCTTCAACGTCGTGGCGGACTCGCCCCGTTTGATGTCGTGGAAGGTCGCCAAGATGGCGATCCGGCGGTCCCACAAAAGCGACGACTTGGCCAGGCTGTATAGAGGCTGTTTGCTTCGCTCGGCCAGATGCGAGCCAACGATGCGGTCGGCCGACAGGTCGACCAGGTCCCAGTTGTTGATCGAGCGGGTGCTCTTGAGATACAGGTCGTAGATCTGCTGCTTCCTGGCCTCGTTTCCTTGGGCGTACTGGCGAACCAGGATCAACAGGGCCAGAAGCCGCGATTCGTGGATCGGCGACTTGAGCAACCGCCGGACTTCGCCAAGCGGCAATTCCTGGTACTCCTTGGCCAGCTTCCGCTGGACGGGGACCGTGATGCCCAGGAACACGTCCCCTTCGCCATACTGGCCCGGTCCGGTTTTGAAAAACCCCTGAAGGATCTTGGCTCGCTTGGGATCGGCGAGTTGCTCGAGTCGTGCGAGGATGGTGTCGGCGGTCAAAATCGGGAGGCTCCACTGGTTGGGGCTGGCCCTAAGCCGCAAGCGGCTCTATCCATTAGTCCAAGTCCAGCCCGATCAGATAATCGTCCAACGCCTTGCGGAGTTGGTTCTCCTGGGCCTGGAACTCGGCGATCTGAGTGCGGAGCCGTTCGATCTCGGCCTCCTGGTCGCTAAACTTCTTCACGTAGGTCTTGTAGATCTCGCTAGTGCGATCGAGTTGGACCATGTTCTGGCGGATCCGGGCCTGGTCCTCGCCGATCGCGCGGATTCGGCCTTCCAACTGCCCGCGTTTCTCAGCCA
>JBDKTH010000603.1:0-2549 GCA_039680305.1 Thermoguttaceae bacterium
TCGAGCTTCCGTTCGACCGTGCCCGTGTCGACGAAGACCACGCCACGGATCATGTCGTCGGCTGTCATCGGGAACATGTACTCGGCCGAAGCCAGAGTCATGAACTCGCCGCCGACGAGGACGCCCCACTGGCGCGGCGACGCCCCGCGGAAGTCGAAGCCGCGGAGCGTGGAGAACCCGCCGGCGAAGTAGTGCTCGTAGATCGGCGTATCGTCCCCGGTGATCGACAGCCGGCCGCTGACGCTCAACACCTGCCGGCCCGAGCCGTCGGGACGCTGTGCGATCATGAAGTACTTCCGCATGTCGAGGTTAAACCGCGGGTACTCGAACGTGCCGACGACCTGCTCGATCGAGGCTTCGATCAAGCTTCCTTCCGTCGGCAGAAACTGGCTGTCGCGCGTATCGCGTGCCAGCGAGAATTCGAACCCGTACAGGCTGCTCTGGCCGAGGGCCTCCTGCAACATGGGCGGGGTGGGGAAAATCGGGTCGGAGAGCGTGACGCTGGCGCCGCGGAAAGCCACGGTCGCCGAGAGGTCAGGCGCCAACTGGTAACCGAGGGATACTCGGCCACCAATCCGTTGCTCCGTCCATTCGGTGAACTGGCGGTCGTAGTAGAAGCCGCTGAGACCGAGGCTGACTTGCGTGTCAAACAGGTACGGGTCCTGGAAGCTGACCGTATACCGTTGGAGTTCCGTGCCTGGGACGGCCTCCGCGCGGAACCGCTGACCATTGCCACGCCAAGCCGTGCCGTTGCGAATGTCGTCCCAACTGGTCGGGAGTTTGGTCCAGTCGAAGTTTTGTTCGTCAAGGATCACCGAGCCGAGCAGACCGGCGTCCGAGTTGAAGCCAACGCTGAACATCAGCCGGCCGGTGCGGGCCTCGGTGACCGAAGGTTCCAGGGTGAGCGGGAGCAGTTGCTGATCAGGGGGATTGCCAAACAGCGGCTCGGCATCGGCGATCGTCGGCCCCGCCGAGGTTAGTGGGGCTACGTTGTACTGATCGATCGGCGGAGAGTACGGCTGTGCCGGCGAGACTTGGTTGGCAACTGCCGGAGCCGCCGGGGCTGGCCAATAGGATTGAGCCGGCGTGGTGTAAGGCGCCGTTGTCCCGGTGGGCGGCGGGATCGTCTGGGAGGGTTGCGCCGTGCCGGAGGTGAACGACAACGGCGTCTTGGACGACGAACCCAGTCCGCGAGACAGGTGGGGGATCGAGCGTCCCGTATCGGGGCCTTGACCACGGATGATGCACGGTTGTGTCGGGCGACCGAAATCGCCGCGCAACGGTGCCTCGGAGGGGTGGGTTCGGGGCGGAGCCGGTTGCTGAGGCGCGAACGACTCGGAGACGGGCCGGACCGGGGCTGCGACCCCTTCGGGGGCCGCGTATTGTGCGCGTTGGATCGGATACCGGTCGGCTGCCCCCGCGACTGCTTCGGGCCGGGGCTCGCTGACGAGCCGCTCGAGGGCCTCGTGTGCCCGCTGGAATTGGGGATCTGCAATCCTGGTCGGTCGCGGCGTGACCGGCGCCAGATCGCTGGGAACGGGCGCCCGGTTCTGGACCCCGAAGTTGTAAGACGCTTGCGGCCGAACAACAGGCGGCTGGGCCAACTGAGCGGCGAGGGCCGATTCGGCCGCATGCAGCGGAGCGTCGAGATCCTGGCGGGCGACGGACGCCTGGGCCGGCGACGGCGGACTCGGCTCGTTCTGCTCGACCTCGGGCGGTTCTGTCGTGCCGGCGCCACCGAGCGCGGTGCCTTCGATGGTCAAATCGAGTGAGCGCTCGCCGGGGGCATAGCGGAGGTTGTTCGGAGGAGTGTCGATTGTGATCGTTGGCGGATCCGGGCTCTGGCCACGAACGTTGCCCGATGGCTTGGGCTTGCGGGCAATCTCGGTGTCGCCGTCGGGGGCAGAGAAGGCGATCTTGGGGGCCACGCCCCCGGCCGGATCGACCTCGAACAGGCCGCACGCCCGCAGACGTCGTTCGCTGTCCCGCAGCTTGCGGGTGTCGACGATGTCGCCGGGGCGGACCGTCATGCGGTTGAGGACCGTGGTGATTCGCGTGTGGGGGAATTCGCCTTTGATCTTCACATTGATCCGTCCCACGCGGAATGGCTCGCCCTCTTGGATGCTGTAGACCAGGTCCAGGGTGCCCGGCTCTTCGAGGTACCGGGGCTCGGCCTGGATCTTGGCGAAGACATGGCCCACGCTGCCGTAGGTATCCTCGATCGCGACTCGGTCTGCGCTCATCTCGCTCTGGTTGAAGTACTGGCCGCCTTTGAGCTTCGTCTTCGCGGCCAACTCTTCGGTGGAGAACTTCGTATTGCCCTTGAACGAGACGTTGCGGACCCTATAGCGAGGGCCTTCGTTGATCACGTAGGTGATTCGCAGCCAGTTCTCGGATTCGCTGAAATGCAGTTCGCGTCCGACCTCGGCAGCGAAGAAGCCAAGGCTTCGGTAGTAGCCCGTCAACCGGTTGATGTCTTCGTCGATCTGCTTGCGGTCGACTTCGCCCTTGAAAACCCAGAGGAAGCCGGGCTTGGTCTGGATCTGGGT
>JBDKTH010001093.1:0-8350 GCA_039680305.1 Thermoguttaceae bacterium
CACAAAAGGCAAGAAGCTGGTCGTCTTCTTCTACGGGTACGTGTTCGAGTTCGGCGTGGTCGGCAATGGGCCCGCCACGGCCGGGCACTATGCGTTGCGCCGCGTGCTGCAAAGCCCCGACATCGACATTGTCTGCTCCCCGATCTCCTACTTCGACCGCGGGCTGGGACAAAGCGCTCCGGCGATGACCGCGGCGGAGAGCATCGCGTTGGCCGGCAAGATGTGGCTCTATGAGGATGACACGGCGACCTACTTGTCGGGCGGCAATGCGCCGGGCTGGCAGCAAAAGGTCCAGACCTTGGAGGACTCGAACAAGCAGTTGGTCCGCAACACGGCCCAGTGCGCCGTGCGCAACTTCGGCACGTGGTGGATGGACCTGGGTGCGGCCGGCTGGTTCAACGATCCGGGCATGTGGGCAGAGATGAAGCGGCTGACTGCGCTGGATCAGCCGCTCTTGGAGCGCCCGCGGCCGTTCCGGCCCGAAGTGGCCGCCGTGATCGACGAGGCGAGCATGATCCGCGTCGCGGCTGGCGGCCGCGAGGTGACTGGGCCTGACGTGTACCAGGTGCGTGAGCCGCTGGGCCGCATGGGGGCACCCTACGGCCAGTATCTCCTGGACGACGTCGCGGCTGGCAGGGTTTCGGCCAAGATGTACGTCTTCCTCACCGCTTGGGCCCTGACGCCCGAGCAGCGACAGCAACTCCTGGCCAAGACACGCGGCAGTCTCCGCGTCTGGTGCTATGCGCCGGGCTACCATGACGGTTACCGCACCTCGGTCGAGGCGATGCACGAGTTAACCGGCTTCCAGCTCAAGAGGGTCTCCGGGATTACTGCCCGAGCCGAACTGAGCGAGACGGGGAAGAAACTGGGGCTTTCCGTCGGATTCGGGGCGAACAAGCCGGTCCAGCCGCTGTTTGCCGCGGCCGATGCCAAGCCGGAAGAGACGCTGGCCCGCTACGCGGACGGTTCGGCGGCGGTGGCGTTGCGCAAGACGGCCGATGGCTGGTCGTTGTTTGTCGGGCCGCCGGGACTGAGTTCCGAACTGCTTCGTCTGGCCGCCAAAAAAGCGGGCGTGCACCTGTTCACCCAGGCCGACTGCAACACCTACGCCAACGGGCCGTACCTGGTGCTGCACGCCTCCCAGGACGGTCCGATGGAGATCGACACGGGCAAGCCTGGGGCGATTCGCGATGTGCTGACGGGCAAGGTGATCGGCCAGGGGCCGAAGCTTTCGTTGCAGCTCAAGAAGGGCGATACGTGGGTACTTGCGACCGAGACGCCGTGAGCGTCTGATGGAAACGGAGCCGGGGGGCGTGTCGCCTCGGAGATCGGGCCGACATGGTTCGGCTCGGAGTGTTACGTGATCAACAACGCCATGCCATTGGTTGACAGGGAGAAACGCCCGTGAAGACTGCCGTTCTTGCTACAGCACTGACGATCGCCGCACTCGGGACAGCCACCGCGGTGGCCGTTGAAACGGTTCGAGTCGACGCCTCGTCGGGAGTCCCTCTGATTCTGGTTGATGGCAAGCCGGTGCGGGCGAGGATGTTCTGGGGCGGGCCGGGAACGCGGCCACTGCCGATCGCTCCCAAGGCCCAGGCAGTGGATTTTGAGTTCACTCCCACCCATGACGAGCCGAGCAAGGCCACGATGCACTTTCGGTTCGGCCAGAAGGCGGGCGATGTTTACCTGGACGACATCCGCGTCGTGGAGGTCGAGACCGGACGCGAAGTCATTCCGCAGTGCACTTTTGAGCAAGGCCTCGAGTCCTTCAACCGGCACTGGACCATCTTCCCCCCGAAAGCGCAGAACACGGTGGGCACGGTTCAGGTCGAGCCGGGCTGCGGGCGCGATGGCTCGGCCGGACTGCACATCAAGCTCACGGCGCCGGCGGCCGGCCAGTGGCCCGACTTCCACATCTATCACCACGCAAACCTTGCCTTGCGCAAGGGGCAGCATTACCGGGTGACGTTCTGGATTCGAGCCACACTCGCCCGCGAGCTGACCGTCGCCTTCTACCGGCCGGGCGACCCGTTCTTGATGCTCGGCGGTCTGCCGAGCAGTTTTGGGGCGCAGATCAAGCTGGCGGTGGAGGCGGGGGCCCAGTTCATCAGTTTTCCGGTCGGGCTTCCCTGGCCGAAACCGGGGCAGCCGGTGGACTGGTCCGCGGTCGACAGCCAGTGCCAGGCCGTGCTCGACGCCCATCCCAAGGCCCTTTTGCTGCCACGGCTTCCGATGGATCCGCCCGCCTGGTGGTGCAAGGAGCATCCAGACGACGTGATGGTCTGGGACAAAACCAGGCAGGGCCGCACCGTGGCGGTCGTGGCCTCGCCGGTCTACCGCCGCGAAGCGGCCGAACGGCTGGCCGCCCTGGTCGCCCATCTGGAAGAGAAATTCGGCGCCCACACGGCCGGCTATCATCCGTGCGGGCAGAACACGGGCGAATGGTTCTATGAGGACACGTGGGGCCCGGCGCTCAACGGCTACGCCCCGGCCGATCTGCACGCGTGGCGTACGTGGCTCAAGGCCCGGTATCGCGACGACGCGTCGCTGCAAGCGGCGTGGAACGACGCACAGGTGACGCTTGACTCGGTCGCCGTCCCCTCGCCGGCTTCGCGACGGGCCACGCCGGCCGGGATATTCCGCGATCCGGTGGCCGAGCGGTCGCAGATCGACTTCACCGAGTTCCAGCAACAGATGATGGCCGACTGCGTGTGCCACTTCGCCCGGACCGTCCGGCAGGCGACGGGCGGAAAGAAGCTCGTCGTGTTCTTCTATGGATATGTGTTCGAGTTTGGGGCGGTGAGAAACGGGCCGGCCACGGCCGGGCATTACGCTTTGCGTCGAGCGCTGGAGTGTCCGGAGATCGACGTGCTCTGCTCGCCGATCTCCTACTTCGATCGCGCGCTCGGGCAAAACGGTCCCTCGATGACGGCGGCGGAAAGCGTCGCGCTGGCCGGGAAGATGTGGCTCTATGAGGACGACACGCGAACCTATATCAGCGGGCAGACCACCTACTCTCCGGTTGCCACGCTGGAAGGGACCCAGAACGTGCTGCTGCGCAATACGGGACAATGCGCCCTGCGCAACTTCGGCACGTGGTGGATGGACCTGGGGTCGGCCGGCTGGTTCAACGATCCGCAGCTCTGGGCGGAGATGAAGCGACTGGCCGCCCTGGATCAGCCGCTCTTGGAGCGTCCGCGGCCGTTCCGGCCCGAGGTGGCTGCCGTGATCGACGATCCGAGCATGATGCGGGTGGCGTTCGGTGGGCAGGAGGTGACGCGGCCGGGCGTGTACGAGGTGCGCCAGCCGCTGGGCCGCATGGGGACGCCCTGTGGCCAGTATCTCTTGGACGACGTGGTGGCCGGTCGGGTCTCGGCCAAGATGTACGTCTTCCTCACGGCCTGGACACTGACGCCTGGCGAACGCCAACAGCTTCTGACCAAAACCCGCGGCGGCCTCCGCATCTGGTGCTATGCCCCGGGCTACCATGACGGCTATCGCACATCGTTGGAGGCGATGCGTGAGTTAACCGGCTTCCAGCTCAAGAGCGTCTCCGGGATCACGGCCCAGGCCGAGCCGACCGAGACGGGCACGAAGTTGGGGCTCGTGGCCGGATTCGGGGTGAACAAGCCGATCCAGCCGCTGTTTGCCGCGGCCGATGCCAAGCCGGAAGAGACGCTAGCCCGATATGCGGACGGCTCGGCGGCGGTGGCGTTGCGCAAGACCGCCGACGGCTGGTCGCTGTTTGTCGGTCCGCCGGGATTGACCTCCGACCTCTTGCGTCTGGCCGCCAAAAAAGCGGGCGTGCATCTGTTCACCCAGGCCGACTGCAACACCTACGCCAACGGGCCCTACCTGGTGCTGCACGCTTCCCAGGACGGCCCGATGGAAATCGACACGGGCAAACGCGGCGTGATTCGGGACGTGCTCACGGGCAAGGTGATCGGTCAGGGGCCGAAGCTTTCGCTGACGCTCAAGAAGGGCGATACGTGGGTGCTGGCGACCGAGACGCCGTGAGCGGTCGCGGTGGCACACGTTTACGGGAGCGATGGAGATCGGGCCGGCCCGGCTCGGGATGTTGCCGATACTCCAACAGGGCTTATCTAGACGGCCCCTTTGCGCCGCAACACGGCGGGGATGGTCTGCAGCAGGATTTTCAGGTCGGTCTTCAACGACTGCCTATGAACGTACTGGATATCCATCCGAACCCATTCGTTGAAGGATACCGCCGATCGCCCGGTGACTTGCCAGATGCAAGTCAGCCCCGGTGTTACGTCCAACCGTTGCTTCTGCCACAGGACGCAGGCTTCCGACTCGTTGCAGGGGAGCGGGCGAGGCCCGACCAACGACATATCTCCCTTCAGCACGTTCCACAATTGCGGCAGCTCATCGATGCTCGTGCTGCGCAAGAGCCGGCCGATCGGAGTAACCCGTGGATCGTTGCGGATCTTGAAGGCGGGGCCATCTTGCTCGTTCATCGCCATCAGTTCGGCTTTCCTTGCTTCCGCGTCGACCCGCATCGAGCGGAATTTGTGCATGGTGAACGGCCGTCCGCCCAGTCCGCTCCGTTTCTGTGAAAAGAACACGGGGCCAGGCGAAGTCAGTTTGACCGCAACGGCGACCACGATCAACAGCGGTGCAAGGAGGACCAGGCCGATGCTGGCCCCCAGGATATCCAGGCCGCGCTTCCACGGCGGCATGGGCTGCACGAAGAACGACTCATTGGCATGCGGCGCTCGGTCGAAGACCTCGGACGGCATGGCGAGGTCGGTGGGGGCAGGCTTGCCCGCGGGCTCGTCGGTCGGATAGGTGTAGATCTCGACGGCCGGTGGGGGCAGATCCTCAGGGAAGCTCAGGCAGACGTCGTCTGCCACCTTCCAGGCGCCGCTGGCCGGCGTATCCGGCAATACCACGCCGATCCGTGCATCGTCGAGCCAGCCCACTTCGTCCGTCGAACGCAAGCGGCGTCGCAGATACGACGTCAGGTACAACAGCGTGGCGAGGCTGGTTTCCAAATCCTTGGGAGTCAACGTCAAGAGCGAGAAGGGACTGCCACTGCGACCTGCTCGCGAGCGTTCGCGGTCGAGGATCCTCTGCAATTCCGCGACCGAGTGCAGTCGGTCAAATTCGTTCCTTTCGGCCTTGCGACTGCCGACGATGATCGCGGTCCAAAACTTCCTCGTCAGAATGGAGAGGTACGACATTCCGTTTCCCTGGTTGGAAGGAGTGGGAGAGAGTTGCCGATGGCTGGCGCGGCGTGCGCGACCGCCATCGGTTCTGCGGTGGGGACTCCAAGGATGTCTCGTTCGAATTGTCGAACGCCATTTGTGCAAGCAGGTATAGACATTATTCGTGGCGATTCTATGGACCTCGAACGCAGGGGACAAGCGCGGGTGTTGCACTCGCTTGGTTGAATACCGCCGAAGGTCTTGGGTTTTTTGACAGAATTGTTTGCTAAAAGCGGCGGAACGGTTATCATGGCAACGACTTGTTGAGATCTCGCTTGTCCTGATTCGCCGCTGCTGCCAGACAAGTCTTTGGATCGCATCACCCAGGGAGGCTTGCCGGGACACGTTTTGTGTCGAACAATTCCCGCTAGTCGTGTGCGGCGCTGAGTGGTCTTGCGGTCCGTCGGTCGGTTGCAGAGGAAACCCACGATGTCGAGCGAAACTGTCCGAGAAACCCCGAGCGACAACACGATGCAGCGCGGGACAGACAAGTCGCGGCGACCGCGACAGATCCGTCAGGAACTGCGTCGGTTGCGGGCCGCATTGGACACCTTGCCCGACGCCTTATTCATCGTCAGGCGGATTGGTCTGGAACTGGTAGCGGTCAATCAGGCGGCCTGCCGCAGCCTTGGCTACACGCGGCCCCAACTGCGGGCAATGCGTCTTGCTCAGCTTCTTCCTGAGGCCTGCCGGTCACAGATTGTCGCGGAGTTGAACACACGTGTCGGGGCGGGCGCGGACATGGTTGTCCTCCCGGCCGTCCAGTGCAGCCGCGACGGGTTTGAGGTCGCCGTGGAGTGGTCCGTACGGGCGATGCCGCGGTGCGGGGGCCGTCTGTTGATGGTCGTGGCCCGGCCCCTGGAGTGCGGACGGGCTGGAGGGGCTCGCACAAGTCCGGACGTCCAGGTCGATCCCCTGACCGGCCTGCCGGATCGGCTCGCGTTCGACGCTTGCCTGGCCGATCTCCTGGAGCAGGCGCAGCGCCAGGCCGGTTGGCGCTTCGCCGTTCTCTTTGTCGACCTGGATCGCTTCAAGCCGGTGAACGATGCGTTTGGACACTTGCACGGCGATCACCTGTTGCGGGAAGTGGCTCGGCGCCTGGCCGCCTGCGTGCGTCCTGGAGACATGGTGGCCCGCCGCGGCGGCGATGAGTTCACGGTTCTGGTAGACCGTCTGCAGGACCACCAGGCTGCCATTGGCGTGGCCGAGCGAATCCAGTCGCAGTTGAACGCGCCGCTGGAGTTCCACGGCCAGAGGCTGACGATTACCGCCAGTATCGGCATCGCGATGAGTGCGTCGCACTATCGCACGCCCGACGAGATGATCCACGATGCCGATCGGGCGATGTACCGGGCCAAGGGCGCCGGCGGGGCCGCGTGCGTGGTGTTCGAGGAGTCTACAGGGAACTCGCCTTGGCAAAGTTGATCGTGGCGTTCAGGGGGAACACGCCATAGACCCCCCGGGTGAAGACCTGTTCGATGAAGTCGTTGGCCACCAACACCGGTCCCTTGGGGACCACGATCACGTCGGAATCGTTGAGCCAGATCTCGCCGGCCGGGCAGGGCTCTCTGCCGGACAGGGCCTTTTCCAGGTTGACCACCGTGGCCATCAGACGCCAGTCGTCGCCGCGGCGAAAGATGACGATGTGCCGCAAGTTGGCCCCCACATTCCAGCTCCCGGCCATGCTCAGGGCTTGAAGCACGGAGGTCGGACCGACCAATTCGAAGCGGCCCGCCAGGCGAACCTCGCCGAGCACGTAGATGAAGCGGGGTGCCCGCTGGGCGAGCACGGGAATCACCTCGATCCCTTCCACTTCCTGCCGGTACCGCTCATTGAGCTCGACCTGGAGTTCGTCGAGCGTCAATCCCTGGGCCGGCACCGATCCGATCGCCGGTAGCGAGACGGTTCCCTCGGGCGTCACGCGGACCAGTTGGCTCTGACCACCAACCCCCATCCGGCGGTCGACGGTCGCTCGCAGGTCTTCCAGCTTGGTGTTGACCTTCAGCGGCGTGACGGTGATCGCCGGCACCTTGTAGTATTGAAGGTAAAGCTTCTCCAGTTCATCGCGAAGCTGAGCCACCGTGCGGCCGGTCGCATGGACCTGGCCCAAGAGCCGCAGGGTGATCGTCCCGTCGGGCTGAAGCATCAGGTCGCGGTTCAGGGCCTCGTCGGTGAACGACTCGACGCGGATTTCATCGCCCACGTTCAACCGATAAGGGGTCGGCTGTTCGTTGCGGGTCACGCGGTAGACCATGTCCAGTTGATCGTCGACGCGCAGCCGGTACTGGGCCACGTGCGGGGCCCGGTAGTGCGCGACGTATTCGCCCTGGGCATACATTTGCCACGCGAGCGCCCGGGCGCATTCCCAGCCGCGCGATGCGCACGGGTCGCAGGCGGTGGGGGACGCCGCTTCCGGACACGGCGCCAGCGGCCTGAGGGCCTGGCAGAGCTGGATGGGCGATGTTTCGGCGGTCGCTCGCATTTCGGTCACGGCGTTCCGGGCCTCGGCTTCCTGCCTCGCGACGCAATCGACTTCAGGGGCCACCGGGGGCTGACGCAGCCGAGAGAATCCCAGCGTGCCACAGGCGGCCGCCAGGACCAGACCGATCGCCAGACGCGTTGTCCAAGGATGCAGCGACACCTTGCCACCTCACGCTACTTCTTGTTGTTCGGCAGACTGAACTTCGACCGGGCGACATTGGGCTGGGACGTCGGCGCGGGCTGAGCCGCTTGGGCCGGGGCGGCTGCGCCCGGCTGATTGGCCAGCAGCGTTTGGCCCGACGTCTGGGCAAACGTCTGCGGATCGACCCAGGCCACCGGCTGTTGCGAGCCCGCCGCCGATTGAGCCAGCTGCGTCTTTCCCGTCTGGCGGGCCGCATTGGCCAGCCACTCCGCACGACGTGCCAGCTCGGTCTGGTTCAGGTTCTGATAGACCACGGCCAGATTGTGCCAACCGATCGCGCTTTGGTGTAGGGCCAGACTGTGCTCCAAGGCCATCCGGGCGTCCTCGTAACGTCCCGCCTGCGCCAACAAGACGCCCAGGTCGTTCGACGCCAGGTGGTTCTCGGGATTGGTCAAAAGCGCGGCCTGATAGAAGACCATGGCTTTCGGACGGGCAC
>JBDKTH010000062.1:0-10112 GCA_039680305.1 Thermoguttaceae bacterium
CTGGCGTGGCGTGGCGCGCGAAGACCTGGTGATCTACGAGCAGCACGTCGGCACGTTCAAGCCGGAGGGGACGTTCGAGGCGATCATCCCCCGTCTGCCACAATTGGTCTCCTTGGGCGTGACGGCCCTGGAGATTATGCCGGTGGCCCAATTCTCCGGCGGTCGCAACTGGGGCTATGTCGGCGTGCACCCGCATGCCGTCCACGACACCTACGGCGGCCCCCGGGCCTTACAGCGACTGGTTGATGCGGCCCATCAAGCCGGCCTGGCCGTTTTGCTCGACGTGGTCTACAACCACATCGGTCCGGAGGGGAATTATCTCGGCAAATTCGGCTGGTACTTCACCGATCACTATCGCACGCCCTGGGGCGACGCCATCAACTTTGACGGGCCGTACAGCGACGCCGTGCGCCAGTTCGTCGTCGACAATGCCTGCATGTGGGTCCGCGACTTCCACCTGGACGGGCTGCGTCTGGACGCCGTCCACGCGATCTACGACTTCAGCGCCCGCCATATCCTCGAAGAGATCCAGGCCGCCGTGCAGGTCGAGGCGGTCCGCCAGGGACGCACCGTGCACGTGATCGCCGAGAGCGACTTGAACGACGTGCGGCTGATCAAACCCGTGGCCGTGGGCGGCTATGGACTGGACGGGGTGTGGAACGACGGGTTCCATCACAGCATCCACGCCCTGCTGACCGGCGAACGCGACGGCTATTACCTCGACTTCGGCCGGCCCGAAGAGCTGGTCAAGGCGATGAACGACGCCTTCGTCCACGACGGCAGCTTTAGCGAATTCCGCAAGCGGCGACACGGCAACCGCGTGGGCGACCTCGACCGGACACGGTTCGTCGTCTGCATTCAGAACCACGATCAAATCGGCAATCGGGCGACCGGCGACCGGCTGACGGCGATTCTCCCGCCCGAGGCCAACCGCCTGGCCGGCGGCCTGCTGCTGTTGTCGCCCTATGTTCCTCTGTTGTTCATGGGCGAGGAGTACGGCGAGTCGCGGCCGTTTCCCTTCTTCTGTTCGTTCAGTGATCCGGCGTTGATCGAAGCCGTGCGAACGGGCCGCCGGGAGGAGTTTGCGGCGCTCGAATTTTCCTGGGGCAGTGAACTTCCCGACGCGCAAGACCCTTCGACGTTCGCCTCAGCCCGGCTCCAGTGGGAGTGGCCCGCAGGATCGGCCGAGGCCCGGCGACGGCATCTCTACGAGGACCTGCTTCGCGCCCGGCGTCGCTGGCCGCCATTACGCGACCGGCAGCACACGACCGCACGATTGTTGCCTCCTGCTTACACCGGCGAGGGCCTGCCGCTGCTGTGGATCGAGCGGGGCATCGGGCAGAGCCTCCTTGTCTGTGCCAACCTTACCGCCGACCCGCAGGATCTGCCGCCACTGGAGCTTGACACTCGGGAGCTGATCTTCAGCACGGAAGAGGAGCGTTACGGCGGGCCCCGGAACCTGCGGCAGCCTTTGGGACGGCTCTTCCCCTACGAACTGCTGGCCTTTGGCATGAAAGAATGGCTGTCATGAGCGATTCATCCTCCTGGTGCCAACGCGTGGCCGACGCGGTCGAACAGACCTTGGCTGAGCGTCGCGACTGGCCCCTGGCGACCTATCGGCTGGAGTTCCGGCCCGATCGCCTGACCTTTCGCGATGCGGCCGGGCTCGTCCCCTATCTCGACGAACTCGGCATCAGCCACGTCTACGCGTCGCCTTACTTAGCCACCCGCTCCGGCTCTGTCCATGGCTACGCCGTGGTCGACTACACCCGGTTGAATCCGGAATTGGGCACGACCGAAGACTACCTGGCCTTGACCGAGACGCTGCACGAGCATGGGATGGGGCAGCTTCTCGACTTCGTGCCGAACCACATGAGCGTCTCCGCCCACGAGAACCGCTGGTGGAACAATGTCCTGGAAAACGGCCCCAGTTCGCCCTACTCCGACTATTTCGACGTCGACTGGCGACCGGTGACCGAGGGCCTGCGCAACAAGGTCCTGTTGCCCATCCTGGGCGGGCAGTACGGCCAGATCCTCGAAGCCGGCGAGCTGCGGTTGGAGTACAACGCCGGGATGTTCCATGTCCGCTACTATGAAACGATCCTTCCGGTCGACCCCCGGACCTTCCCGGCGATCCTCACCTACCACCTCGACGAACTCCGGCAGTCGATGCATCCCGACTCCGAAGACCTCCGCGAGTTGGAGAGCATCGTCACCGCCGCCGAGCATCTACCGGGACGTATCGAAACGACTCCCGACCGCGTGGCCGAGCGGCAGCGGGAAAAGGAGGTGATCAAGGACCGACTGCGTCGATTGGCCAACCGCAGCCCGGTGATCGCCAAGTTCATCGACCAGAACCTCCGCGAGCTCAACGGCACGCCGGGCGATCCGCACAGTTTCGATCGGCTCGAAGAACTGCTCGGCGCTCAGGTCTACCGGTTGGCCCATTGGAAGGCCGCCGGTGACGAGATCAACTACCGGCGTTTTTTCGACATCAACGATCTGGCCGCGGTCTCGATGGAGAATCTGACGGTCTTCGAAGACGCCCATCGGCTGGTTTTCGATCTGCTGGTCCAGGGCAGCATCTCCGGTTTGCGGATCGATCACATCGATGGCCTGTTCAACCCGCTGGAGTATCTCTGGCGATTACAGTGGGGCTACGTGCGTGCCCTGGGGCGAGTCGCATACGAGGATCTCCAGGAGATGGCCGCCGAGGAAGAGCGGCCGGCTTGGGAGGCGGTTGAGCCGCAGTTCTTGGAGGTGATGTGGCAGCGTCGGGGCGGAGTCCCGCCGTCAAAAGTGTTTCCCTTGCCCGTCCCGCCGGCCGAGCCCGCCTCTGCGGAACAGGCCGACGCGGCACCTGCAAGCAAGAGCCCGATGGGAACTCCACGCAACGAGGATACCGACCGCTGGCCGCCGCTGTACGTCGTCGTGGAAAAGATCCTCAGCGCCGAGGAGCCGCTTCCCAAGGAATGGCCGGTGGCCGGCACCACGGGCTACGATTTCCTCAACTTCGTCAACGGCCTGTTCGTCGCCCCTGGAGGGCTGGCCGAATTGACCAAGATCTACAACCGCTTCGTGCGCCATCGGATCGACTTCCGCGAGATTGTTTACGGGTCGAAGATGCTGATCCTGCGCGTGTCGATGGCCAGCGAGTTGGTGCTCTTGGCCCACCGGCTCAATCGGCTCTCCGAGCGGCACCGCTGGTCGCGGGACTATACGCTCAACTCGCTGCGTGTAGCCCTGCGCGAGATCCTCGGCAATTTTCCGGTCTATCGGACCTACATCAGCGCGGAAGAAGTGCCCGACCGCGACCGGCAGTTCATCCACCGGGCCGTGGCTCAGGCCAAACGTCGCAACCCGGCGATGGACGCCGGGGTGTTCGACTTCGTCCGCGACGTCCTCTTCCTCAAACGACCGCCCGAGTTGGACGAAAGCGGGATCCGCGAACGGGCGCTGTTCATTGGCCGGTTCCAGCAGGTCACGAGTCCGGTGATGGCCAAGGGGGTCGAGGATACGTCGTTTTATCGTTACTATCCGTTGACTTCGCTCAACGAGGTCGGCGGGGAGCCGGCCCGCGGCGTAGTCTCCGTCGAGGAGTTCCAACGCGAGAATGCCGACCGGCGGCAGAAACGCCCTTGCTCGCTCCTGGCCACCACCACGCACGACACGAAGCGGAGCGAAGACGTGCGTGCGAGGATCAACGTCCTCTCGGAGATCCCGCAACTGTGGCGCACGGCGGTCAATCGTTGGTCGCGGCTCAATCGCTGGCAGCGGCGGGAGACCGAGGGCCAACCGGCTCCCAGCCGCAACGACGAATACCTGTTCTATCAAGCCCTGATCGGCGTCTGGCCGCTGGAGCCGCCGGACGATGCGACCCTTCCGCCGTTGGTCGAGCGGTTGCAAGGTTACATGGAAAAGGCCTCCCACGAGGCGAAGGTGCACACCAGCTGGATTAACCCGAGCCCCGAATACGACGCCGCCGTGCGCGAGTTCGTCGCCGGGGTGCTGGGGAATCACGCCAAGAATCGCTTCTTGAGCGAGTTCCAGGAATTCCATGGGCGTGTCGTGAACTGGGGGCTTTACACGGCTCTCTCTCAGGCCTTCTTGAAACTCACCTCCCCCGGCGTACCCGATATCTACCAGGGCCAGGAACTCTGGGACTTCAGCCTCGTCGATCCCGACAACCGCCGCCCGGTCGACTTCGACGGCCGGCGCAAGATACTGGCTCAGTTGAAAACCGATCTCGGACCGAACGAGGAGTCGTTGGCGCCCGTGGCCCGGCAGCTCGCCGAAAACCCTCGCGACAGCCGGATCAAGCTGCTGACCACCTGGCGAGCCCTCCAGTTTCGTCGGCAGCATGCCGAGTTGCTCGACCAGGGCCAGTACATTCCGCTTGTGGCCGGCGGGACAAAAGCCGCTCACGTCTGTGCCTTCGCCTGGCACCTGCCGGCCGTGGGCGGGCGAGCGGCACAATCGGCCGTCGCCGTGGCGCCCCGGCTCTTGGCTTCGCTCACGCCGCTGCCCGCCGGCGCCGATCGTTCCCCGCCACCGCTCGGCGAAGGGGTTTGGCTCGACACGTACCTGGACGTGCCGCAGTTGCCGGCAGCCCCCTTGAAAGACCTCTTCACCGGCCGCGTCACTATGCCGCAAAACTCCCGGCTCTCGCTGGCGGCCGTGCTGGCGGATTTCCCCGTGGCCCTGCTGGTGCTGCAACAATAGTCTGCGGTGCAGGAGTCTCGTTTGCCCTCCGGTCGCAAGCGACCGGGCTAAACGTATCTCGCGTTACCGTTTCCCGTTGGGCTGCTCGTCGAGGATCGTCTCGTTGGCCGCCTGCTCGATCAGACGCTGACCCGCAGGGCGACCGATCGTCCAGAACAGGGCCGGACGCACGAGGAACTCCAGGAGCGTGCTGCTGATCAGGCCGCCGATGATCACCGTGGCCACCGGGTAAAGGATTTCCTTGCCCGGCTCGCCGGCCGCGAGGGCCAACGGCACCAGGCCGATGCCCGCGGTCAGGGCGGTCATCAACACCGGGGCGAGCCGTTCGCGCCCGGCCCGGACGATCATCTCCCGGGTCCAACTTTCGCTCTCGTAACGGACCAGGTGGAGGTAATGGTCCAAGAGCAGAATGCCGTTGCGCGTAGCGATGCCGCACAGGGAGATGAACCCGACCATGCTGGCGATCGTCAGGGTTTGCCCGGTGACCACGAGCGAGGCCACCGCTCCAATGAACGCCATCGGCAGCGCAGCCATCACCTGCAGCGAGAAGTTCACCGAGCGGAACATGGTAAACAGCACCAGAAACATCCCCACGAGCGAGACCAGGAACAGCAGGCCGATCAGCTGGGAGGCCGACTGCTGGCTCTCGAACTGGCCGCCGTACTGGACGAAATAGCCCGGCGGCAGCGAAGACCGGATCGGTTCGAGTCGCTCTTGGATGTCGCGAACCACGTCGACCAGTCCCCGGCCGGCCACGTTGCATTGCAGGGCGATGCGCCGCTGGACCTGTTCCCGATTGATCGTGTTGGGCCCGGCCGCCTCGTAGATCTTGGCGACCGAGCCGAGTGCGATCGTGCCGCCCTCGGGCAGTTCCAGGGCCAAACGCTTCAGGGTGTCGAGATCCTGACGGTAGGGCTCGTCGAACCGGACCAGCAGATCAAACGTCCGCTGGCCAAGCAGCACTTCCGAGGCCACCTTGCCGTGCATGGCCGTTTCCACGAACTGGTTGACGTCCTGTGGCCGCAGCCCGTAAAACGCCAGTCGATCGCGGTCCAACTCAATTCGGAGTTGGGGGATCAACACCTGCGGCTCGACCATCAGGTCGGTCACGCCCGGGACTCGCTCGATCGCTTTCTTCATCTCCTGGGCCTTGCTGCGCAACACCCCCAGGTCGTCGC
This sequence comes from Thermoguttaceae bacterium, assembly GCA_039680305.1. Taxonomy (GTDB): domain Bacteria; phylum Planctomycetota; class Planctomycetia; order Pirellulales; family Thermoguttaceae; genus JBDKTH01. The sequence continues at coordinate 5,901 of JBDKTH010000062.1, forward strand.
CGTAAACCTTGACCGCCACCTGGGCCTGAACGCCCGAGAGCATTGCGGAGATGAGGTGGGCCATGGGCTGTTCGACGCTCGTGACAATCCCCGGGATGTCGGCCATGGCATGGCGGAGCTCGGCGAGGATTTCTTCCCGGCTCCGGCCGCTGTTGGGCAGGAAACTGGCGATGAACTCGGTCGTGTTGACGCCGATCGCGTGCTCGTCCAACTCGGCCCGGCCGGTCCGGCTCACAAACGTGTCGATTCCGCGAATCTTCTTGAGTCGGTTTTCCACTTCCACGGCGATCTGCTTCGACTTCTGAAGCGACGTGCCTGGCGGCAGCACCACGTTGAGCTGCACCACGCCCTCGTCGAACGGCGGCATGAAGTCGCTTTCCATGCGAGCCAGGACCAACCCGCTCACGGCCACCGCGGCCACGGCGCCCACGAGGATCGGCTTGGACCACCGCAGGCCAAAGCGAATCACGCCGCCAGCCACCCATTTCAAGAACCGCAGGATCGGGCCGTCCTTCTCCTTGCGCATCACCCGTGCCCCCGGCAACAGCCAGTAGGACAGCACCGGCGTGACCGTCAGCGAGACCAGAAGCGAAGCGAGAATCGAGACGATGTAGGCAATTCCCAACGGCTTGAAGAGCCGGCCCTCCATGCCGGTCAGGGCGAACAGCGGAACGAACACCAGCACGATGATCAGCGTGCTGAAGACGATCGAGTTGCGGATCTCGCAACTGGCTTCGTAGACGACCCGCAAGGCCGGCTTGGGATTCTCGCGATGGCGATTCTCCCTCAAGCGGCGGAAGATGTTTTCCACGTCGACAATCGCGTCGTCGACCAACTCGCCGATCGCGACGGCCAGCCCGCCGAGCGTCATCGTGTTGATCGACAACCCGAACCAGCGGAAGACCAACGCCGTGACCACAATCGACAACGGGATCGCCGTCAGGGTGATGAAGGTCGTGCGAAAATTCAGCAGGAAAAGGAACAGAATCACGGCCACGAGGATCGCTCCGTCGCGCATCGCCTCGCGCACATTGGTGATGGCCAGGTCGATGAACTTCTTCTGTTGGTAGAGATCCACCGAAAGACGGATGTCTTTGGGGAGCGACGGTCTGAGTTCTTCGATCGCATCGATGACGTGCTTGGTGAGCGTGCGAGTATCGGCGCCCGGCTGCTTGTTGACCGTGAGGATCACGGCCGGGCCGCCGGCAAAGCGGCCGTCTTTCTCGTGGACGAACGCCGAGCTATCGCCCCGCTTGACCTCCGGACCTTCGATGATCCGGGCGACCTGCTTGAGCAGCACGGGCCGTCCCTTGCGCATCTTGACGACCAGCTTCTCCAGGTCTTCGACCGATTGCACCCGGCCGATCGCCCGGACCAGGTACTCCTGAGGGCCCTGCGATTCGAGATAGCCGCCGGTCACGTTGGCGTTGCTCTGGTGGACGGCCTGGTCGACCTCGTCCAGCGTCACGCCGTAGGTCTGCAGCGAATCGGGATTCACCAGCACCTGGAACTGCTTGCGTCCCCCGCCCATCGTGAACACTTGAGACACGCCGGGGATGGTCAACAACCGCTGGCGCACGACCCAGTCGGCCAGGGTGCGAACTTCCAGCGGGTCGGTCTTGTTTCCCTCGCTCCACATGCCGAGGATCATGATCTGGCCCATCACCGAAGAAATCGGCGCCAATTGCGGGCTGAGCCCTGGCGGCAGACGCTCGGCCACGAGCGAGAGCTTTTCCGCCACCACCTGCCGGTCGACGTAGATATCGGTGCCCCAGTCGAACTCGACGTTGATCACCGATAGCCCCACGCCGGACGAACTGCGCACCGCCTGGACGCCGGTTGCGCCATTCATGACCGACTCGATCGGAAAGGTGATCAGCGCCTCGACCTCTTCCGGCGCCAAGCCCGGCGCCTCGGTCATCACCGTCACCCGCGGCCGGTCCAGGGCGGGAAACACGTCGATCGGCAACTGGGCCATCTCCCAGCTCCCGTACGCCAACACCAGTCCCGCCACCGCGATGACCAGCAGCCTGTGTTGCAGCGCAAAACGAATGACAGCGTTAAGCATACCAGTACGGTTCGGGGGTCAGGGTTCAGGGGGCGGTAACGGGGCCGTCAGCATTCATCATTCTGCATTCATCATTCTGCATTTCTCTAGTGTCTGTGTCCGGCATGCGGATCGACCCCGCCGCCGGCCTTATTCTTCATTGCCAGGTGGACCTGATAGGCGCCGGCGACGACGATCGTGGTGCCTAAGGGGAGCGAGTCGTCGTTGGCCAGGACGGCGGAGTATTGGTCGCGATACTCGACGTGGACCGGGCGGCGATCGAAGTGGCCGTCGTGTTCGGCGAAGACGTACGACTCGGCCCCTTCCTGGACCACGGCGTCCAAAGGCACGACGATCCGGTTGGCCCACTGCTCAACAGGGACCCGGAGTTGCACGCGCTGGCCGGGCCGGAATTGCCAGTCCGAGTAGCGGCGGCCGGCGTCAGTCCGCTCGCGAAGGATCCGGTTGGGCAACTGCACGTAGAACAGAAACGCCCGGGTTTCCGGGTCGATCTTGTTGGCCAGGTAGAGGAGTCTCAGGTCGCCGACCTGGGTGTTCTTCTGCCCGTCGTTGGCGATGACTGCCGTGGCGTGCCAGTTGTTGTCGGCGGCTTTCGTCAGGACCTGGATGTCGTCTTCAAAGGCCTTTCCTTGGATGTACAACTCCGCGTAATCGCCCAACACGCAGAGCGTCTGCCCCTCCGTCACATGTTGCCCCGGTTGGACCTTGATTTCGTCGACCTGAAGTGGGGACGGAGTCGATTGCCCAACGGTCCGCTCTGGCGCGTTGGGCACGACGACGGTGACCGTCGAGACCAACGTGCGAGTGGCCAGAATGCTCTCGATTTGCGCGGCCGTCAGTCCGTGGAGCAAGAGCCGCTGCTGTTGCGCGTGGAGGGAGGCCTTGAGCTTGTCCTGCTCGTACTTCCGTTCGTGCATCGTTTTTCCAGCGATCGCGCCTTGCGCGGCGACCTGTTCGAGCCGTTTTACCTCGCGACCGACCACCTCCAACTCTTCGGCCGTCTTGAGGAATTCGCTCTGAGCCTCGACCAGGTCCTCGTGGGTCAGGCGAAGCTCAAACAGCGGCTGGCCGGGTGCGACCGTCTCACCGTCGCTCGGCCAAATACGCACGACCTTGCCCGTGAACGGAGCCGCCACATCGAGATGCGAACGCCCCGGCCGCTCCACGATCATCGCCGGCACGCTGATCGTCCGCTCAAAGGTGCCAAGTTCCACCTTGGCCAGCTTCAGTCCGACATTCGCCCGGGCCGACGGGCTCAATTGCATGGTCGTCGAGGGGTCGTGGCCTGCGCCCGCCTCGGCCTTGCCATGCTTATCCGCATGGTCCGCCTCCTCCTCGTGGTGCTCGTGTCCCGCCTCCGCTTTCTCGTGCGATTCCTCGGCGTGGGACTCCCGGGAGTGCTCATCCTCGGCATGCTTCTTCTCGGCATGCTTCTCTCCTGGATGATCCGTGCAGGTATGGGCCCCGGCCGGCTCGCCGGCATGCTCTTCCTGGCCGCGCACAACGTGCGAATGCTCGTCGTGATCGTGTGGGTCGGCCTCTTCGGCGTGAGCCGCTGCACCGGCCGCAAGCTTCCCGAGGGCCAACTGCCGGACCGAGGGAAGCCAGAGATCGCGGACAAAGAACGCCGTCACCGCACCGACGCCGAGGATGGCCAAAACCGACCAACCAATGATCTTGCGCACTGAAACCTTCATCATCTATTCCCCTCCCCGGGAGAATCCGACGGATGATCAAAAGGAACCGAAAGCCGGATGCCACGTACACCGCACGGAAAAGCCCGTTGGTGGACAGAGGCAACGCCATGGATTCCAAGAACGTCGCCAGCGCGTTCTTCACGGAAGACGCGACGGGCAACAGAAGCCCGCGCGATCGGCCGGCGCCGCTAGATCAGCAGAAGCTGGTAGAGAAGATGGGGGCGAAGCGGCAGGGGGACCCGCCAATCGGCCGAAGCCTCGAACGCCACCTGAAACGCCGTGTCAAGTTGGGCGGCGACTTCGGGAACAATGGCAGGCAGGACGACCTGATCCGGGCAGGGCACGCTGGCCGAATCGCGGAGCAGGGTGAGACACTGCGGGCCTTCGCACAACTCGCTCTGGTGGCGGTGCTCGCCCGATGCCTCGTGGTCTGCAGACGCCGACTCC
>JBDKTH010000367.1:0-15576 GCA_039680305.1 Thermoguttaceae bacterium
GGCGGCCAGGGGATAGGTGGTGGTGTGCGGTCGAATGGAGATCGCGGCGGCTTCGGCCAGAAGCTGTTCGCCGTCTTCGCGGGTGTTGCAGGTCACGCTGCGCAGGTCGCGCTCGTAGAACAGGCAGTCTTCATAATTCATCGGCGGGATGTCGCTCATGTGGATCCCGGCCAGGGCCAGGGTCCCGCCTTGCTTGAGCGACCGTAAGGCAGGGGGGACCAACTCGCCGGCCGGGGCAAAGATGATCGCGCTGTCGACCTTGACGGGCATCTCTTCCGCCCGCTGGCCGGCCCAGACGGCGCCCATGTCGCGCGCGAACTGCTGGTGTTTCTGGCCCCGGGTCACGACATAGACCGACGCGCCGCGGTGCTGGGCGATCTGGATCACCACGTGGGCGGACGAGCCAAACCCAAAGATGGCCAGCGTGCCGCCTCGCGGCAACCGGCTCCGCTGAAGCGAGCGGTAACCGATGATCCCCGCGCAAAACAGCGGGGCCGCCTCCAGGTCGCTGAACGGCTCGGGAATCGGATAGGCGAACGCCTCGGGCACGACCGCATACTCGGCGTACCCGCCATCGGCGTGGTAGCCGGTGAAGCAGGCCTGCGGGCAGAGGTTTTCTCGCCCGGTGGTGCAGTACTCGCAGACACCGCAGGTGTGACGCAGCCAGGCCACCCCGACGCGCTGGCCCTTCTGGAGTCGGCGGCAGTCGGCCCCGAGCGAGTCGATCACCCCCACGACCTGATGCCCCGGGATGATCGGCAGCTTTTCCTGGGGCAAATCCCCTTCGATCACGTGAAGATCGGTCCGGCAGATTGCACAGCAGTGGACTTTCAAGCGGAGCTCGCCCGGCCCCGGCTCCGGCGTGGGCATCTCGGTGAATTGGAGCGGCCGGGCCTCGATCGGGGCGATCCCGTTTAGAACCATGGCTCTCATGGCGATCAACTCTCCACGGCTTGGACTAGACCTTGTTTATTATGGGCGTTTGGGGGGCCAGGGGTAGGGGAGCGAACGGAGGCCGGCGACTCGCTTGCCGCTTCGCGACGTGTTGCGCAGCCGCAGTTTCGGCCGACGAGAACTGGAAATTGGGCCACGTGGTCTGTTAAGCTTGTTCCTGGCAAGCTCTCGGCTTGTCTTCCGGATCTTTGGCAATTCGACCCTCGTGAGAATACCGCGCCCTCCGCTTGTGGTATGGATCCCCCCCTGCCTGCACCGCAAGCCGTGAAGCGGAACCGCGACGGTTCCTGCGCGGCGAGCCAAGGTTTTGCTTGCTGGACGCTTCCGTCGGCACGACAATAGCTATCCCGTCTGCATACCTAGAATAAACCCTCAGAAGTAAGTAGCCAGACCGGAATTATGCAACGCACCCCCTCTTTCGTGTTGTGCAACTTATGACTTGAAGCAAAGACGGAATTCGTTATCTCCTAAGTGCTTACAACTTCATGCGTCGCCCGAAAATCTGCAACACCACACTCGAGGCTTTCCACAATTCTCTCCCTCAACCTGGTGGAAACCCAGGGCATCTCGCGTGCCTTGAGTTCGCGTCTGGCCCGGACCGCCGACGCCGGGCCTCGGCCCTCCCTGTCGCGAGGCACTGCTAGCCCTTCCGCAAAGACGCGAAAGACAGGTGGAGTTTTCCGGGAAAGATTGCCGAATCTCATGGATCTTGGCGGCTGCCTGCGTGGTCTCGAAACGTGCCCGGTTTCGGCCTTTAGTGACGAGCGACGTCCCGAACAATTTTGTCCTCGGATTCTCGGTCTCCAGTATGCCCCATTTCCGGGGATTTCCGCCACCAAACGCGTCTTTTTCACCGCTTTTCTTCTTCAATTTTCAATTCGCATTTTTCGATTTCCAATTTGCAATTTCCCCCATTTCGGAAAACCCCTAGGAAGGGTCCTTGCAGCGGCCCAGGGGAACCGCTAACCTTACTGTTCGGTAAAGTCCGGCTTCTGGAGTCGGTAATTGGCAGTGGTTTACGGCGTGCGCGTCGCAGCCTCCTGAGCCGGTGGCTGCGGCCCATAAGCTGTCAGGCTCGTTCGAGAGCCCCTCTCCAGAAGATCAGTGGAATGCGCACCACGGCCACCCGGTTTTTCCGCGCTGGTCCTGTCCCCGTGTGGGGCAAGCTTTTGCCGGACGCACAGATCGCCAGGTTCTCCTAGGCGGCGATGTTTTCCTGGGAGACTGGCTAACACGCGGCTCAGATTCCCGATCACTTACATAAGAGGAGACGACCAGTGGCAGAGAGACGCTTCGTGACGCTCGACGGCAATGAAGCGACGGCGAACATTGCTCACCTGTGCAATGAGGTAATGGCGATTTACCCGATCACTCCCTCGACCAACCTTGGGGAGTTGCCGGACGCCTGGGCGGCCGCAGGCCGAAAGAACATTTTTGGGACCGTTCCCAACGTCGTCGAAATGCAGAGTGAAGCCGGCGCGGCGGGCGCCGTGCACGGTTCGCTTCAAGCCGGAGCCCTGACCAGCACGTTTACTGCGTCTCAGGGCCTGTTGCTGATGATCCCCAACATGTTCAAGATCGCCGGCGAGCTGACTTCGACGGTCTTTCATGTGACCGCCCGGGCCGTCGCCACGCACGCCCTGTCGATCTTCGGTGACCATAGCGACGTGATGGCCTGCCGCTCGACCGGCTGGGCCATGCTGGCCAGCGGCTCGATCCAGGAAGCCCAGGACATGGCCCTGATCGCTCACGCGGCCACGCTCGAGGCCCGGCTGCCGTTCATCCACTTCTACGACGGTTTCCGGATCTCGCATGAAGTGAACAAGTTCGAGCAATTGAGCGACGAAGAAGTCGCCAAGATGATCGACATGAAGCTGGTCCACGCCCACCGGGCCCGGGCGCTGTCGCCTGAGAAGCCCGTGCTGCGCGGCACGGCCCAGAACCCGGACGTCTTCTTCCAGGCCCGCGAAGCCTGCAACCCGTTCTACGCGGCCGTGCCGGGCATCGTCCAGAAAACGATGGACAAGTTTGCCCAGCTCTATGGCCGGCAGTATCACTTGTTCGACTACTACGGCGCCCCGGATGCCGAACGCGTGATCGTCTGCATGAGCTCCGGTTGCGGCGTGGTCGAGGAAACGCTCGACAAGCTCGTCCCCGAGGGCGAGAAGGTCGGCATGGTCAGTGTCCGGCTCTATCGTCCCTTCGATAGTGAGGCCTTCATCCGCAGCCTGCCGAAGACCGTCAAGGTCCTCGCCGTGCTCGATCGCACCAAGGAGCCAGGCGCCGCGGGCGAACCGCTCTACCAGGACGCGATCACCGCGTTGGCCGAGCACTGGACCGACGTGGCCGGCAGCGTCCCGATGCCCAAGGTGATCGCCGGTCGCTACGGCCTGTCGAGCAAAGAGTTCACGCCGGCGATGGTCGCCTCGATCTACCAGGAAATGGCCAAGGCCAAGCCGCGGCGTCACTTCACGATCGGCATCAACGACGACGTGAGCAAGCTGAGCCTCGACTACGATCCGCACTTCTCCACCGAGCGCCCGGACATCACTCGCGGCGTGTTCTTCGGCCTGGGCAGCGACGGGACGGTCAGCTCGGTCCGCAGCACGGTGAAGATCATCGGCGAGAACACCCCGCTCTACTCGCAGGGCTATTTCGTCTACGACTCCCGCAAGGCCGGCTCGGTGACCACCTCCCACTTGCGCGTCAGCCCGCGGCCGATCAAGGGCTCGTACCTGGTTCACAGCGCGACCTTCGTGACCTGCAACCAGTTCAACTTCCTCGAACGGATCGACATGCTCTCGATGGCCGTGCCGGGCGCGTCGTTCCTGTTGAACAGCCCCTTCGGCCCGGACGAAGTCTGGGACCAGTTGCCGGCCGAGGTCCAGAAGCAGATCATCGACAAGAAGCTGAAGTTCTACGTGGTCGACGCCTACCGCGTGGCCCGCGAGACGAACATGGGTGTGCGGATCAACACGATCATGCAGACCTGCTTCTTCAAGCTTTCAGGCATGCTGCCGGCCGACGAGGCGATCGAGCAGATCAAGGCCTCGATCAAGAAGACCTACGGCAAGAAGGGCGGCGAGAAGGTTGTCCAGCAAAACTACGCGGCGGTCGACGCCACGCTGGCCAACCTCTTCGAGGTCAAAGTCCCCGGCCAGGTCACCTCGAAACTCCACATGGTGCCGCCGGTCCCGGCAAACGCCCCGGCCTTCGTCAAGGACGTGCTGGGCGTGATGATCGCCAACCGTGGCGACGAGCTGCCGGTCGGCGCGATGCCGGCCGACGGGACCTTCCCCACCGGCACGACCCAGTACGAGAAGCGGAGCATTGCCCAGGACGTGCCCCATTGGGACTCGAAGCTCTGCATCCAGTGCGGCCTCTGCTCGCTGGTCTGCCCGCATGCGGCGATCCGCATGAAGGCCTTCAGCCCCGAGGCGCTGGCCGGCGCTCCGGCGGGCTTCCAGAGCACCGACGCGAAGGGGAAGGAGTTCCCCGGTTGGAAGTTCGTCGTCCAGGTGGCGCCCGACGATTGCACCGGCTGCGGCCTGTGCGTCGACGCTTGCCCGGCCAAGGACAAGGAGGTGGCCAAGCACAAGGCGATCGACATGACGCCGAAGGTGGAGCACCTCGAGCAGGAGCGGCAGAACTGGGATTTCTTCCTCGGCATTCCCGACGTCGACCGCACGCTGGTGAACATCGACACGGTCAAGGGCTCGCAGCTCTTGCAGCCGTTGTTTGAGTTCTCCGGGGCCTGCGCCGGCTGCGGCGAAACGCCCTACGTGAAGCTGCTCACCCAGTTCTTCGGCGATCGGATGATGATCGCCAACGCCACGGGTTGCTCGTCGATTTACGGTGGCAACCTGCCCTGCACGCCGTACACGTTCAACAAGGACGGCAAGGGCCCGACGTGGTCGAACTCGCTGTTCGAGGACGCCGCGGAGTTCGGCTTCGGCATGCGGCTGGGCGTCGACTACACGGTCGAGTACACCTGCGACCTGTTGAAGCGGCTGGCCCCGACGCTCGGTGACGAGATGGTCGGCGCACTGCTGAACAATCCGCAGGGGAACGACGCCGAGATCGCCAAGCAGCGGGCCCTGGTGGCCGACCTGAAGAAGCGGCTCAGCACGGTCAACAGCGACGACGCCAAGAACCTCATCGCCGCGGCCGATTACCTGGTGCGCAAGAGCATCTGGAGCTTCGGCGGCGACGGCTGGGCCTACGACATCGGCTTCGGCGGCCTGGATCACGTCCTGGCCTCGGGCCGCGACATTAACTTGCTGGTGATGGACACCGAGGTCTACTCGAACACCGGCGGCCAGGCCTCGAAGGCCACGCCGCGTGGGGCGGTGGCCAAGTTCGCCGCGGCCGGCAAACCCGGCCGGAAGAAAGACCTGGGCATGATCGCCATGTCCTACGGGAACGTCTTCGTCGGCCAGGTCGCGTTGGGGGCCAACCCCCTGCACGCGATCAAGACGCTCCGCGCCGCCGAGTCGTACCGGGGTCCGTCGATCGTCATCGCCCTGAGCCACTGCATCGTCGGCTGGGGCATCAACATGACGGCCGGCCTGGCCCATCAGAAGGAAATGGTGGCCTGCGGCTACTGGCCGCTCTACCACTACGATCCCCGCGATGGCGAGCAGCCGTTCCACCTCGACAGCCGCGAGCCGAAGGGCGATTTCAAGGAACTGGCTCTCAAGGAGGCCCGGTTCGCGATGCTCGCCCGCAGCAAGCCCGAGGCGTCGCAGAAGTTCCTCGAACAGGCGCAGAAGGATATCGACGCTCGGTATCACTACTACGCCCAACTGGCTGGCGTGAAGCACGGCAATGGCAACGGCGCCAAGGACGCGAACCCGGAATAAGGAGCCCCACTGATGAGCGTCGACCTGAAGACCAAATATCTCGGCCTTACGCTGAAGAACCCGGTGGTGGTCTCGGCTTGCCCGCTGGCGGACAAGCTGGACAACCTCCGCAAAGCCGAAGCCGCCGGGGCTTCGGCCGTTGTCCTCCACTCGCTCTTCGAGGAGCAGATCGCTCACGAAGAGGAGGAGATCCAGAAGGTGTACGAGCGCGGGACGGAGAGCTTCGCCGAAGCCCTCTCCTACTTCCCCGACGTCGAGGAATACCGCTTTGCTCCCAACCTCTACCTGGAACACATCACCAAGGCCAAGAAGGCCGTCTCGATCCCCGTGATCGGCAGCCTGAACGGCGTGTCCCGTGGTGGGTGGACCAGCTATGCCAAGCGGATTCAAGAAGCCGGGGCCGACGCCCTGGAGTTGAACGTCTACTTCGTCGCCGCCGACATCAATGAGTCGAGCGCCGACGTGGAACAGCGGTACGTCGACCTGGTCGCCGCGGTCAAGGAGTCGATCTCGATTCCGCTGGCCGTGAAGATCGGGCCGTATTTCAGCTCGGTGGGCTACGTGGCCAAGAAGTTGGTCGACGCCGGAGCCAACGGGCTCGTGTTGTTCAACCGCTTCCTCCAGCCCGACATCAACCTCGACACCCTCGAGGTTGGGCCGAAGCTGGAACTGAGCACCGCGTTCGAAGAACTCCTCCCGCTCCGCTGGGTAGCCATCCTCCGCGGTCGGGTCAACGCCTCCCTGGCGCTGACCAGTGGTATTCACTGCTACGGTGGCCTCGTGAAGGCCCTTTTGGCCGGAGCCGACGTGGGCATGCTCGCCTCCGTCCTCTACCAGAAGGGCATCGACCAGATCGGTACCATTCTCAAGGAGACGACCGACTGGATGCAGGAGAAGGAGTACGAGTCGGTCGAGCAGCTCAAAGGCAGCATGAGTCAGGTGAACTGCCCTGATCCGGCCGCCTTTGAACGCGGCAACTACATGAAGGCCTTGACCTCCTTCACGGGCAAGATCGTCTGACAGGCGAGCTTGGAATCGTGATCAACAAGAAGCCCACGGGTTGCGGCCCGTGGGCTTTTTTTGTCCAGCGCCAACCGTAGCGATTGACGATGGCCGCCCGTCGAACACAATCGTCCTGAACCCTGAACCCTTCTCACGCCCCAGTGGGCAACTGCTCGGGCAGGACGGTCAAGGCCAGGCGGACCAGTTCAGCCAGGGATTCAGCCTTCATCTTCTGCATCAGTTTCGCCCGCCGCACTTCCACGGCACGCACGCTCACCTGCAGCGTGTCGGCCACTTGGCGATTCGACTTGCCATCGACCAGCAATCGCAGCACGTCGTATTCCCCCGTAGTGAGCCGGGCCAGCCGACGGCGGATCCGGAGCTGTTCGGCCTGCTGCTGCCGATGCTCGGCATCCCAAGTGAGCGCGTCGCGCAGGGCCTCTTGGAGCTCGGCCGCAGCGCAGGGACGCTTGAGGAAGTTCCTTGCTCCGGCCCGCATTGCCTGAACGATCCGCGGAACGTCAACACTGGTCGAGAGCACGACAACCGGCAGGTGAACCCCCTGGCCGGAAAGCTGCGCAAGCCACGCGAAGCCGCCATCCTGCGTTGCGGGCTGGACGAACAGCAGGCAGCCCGGACGATCGGTGACAGACGCCTCGAGCAACTCCTGAAGCGAGGCAAAGGGCTCCAGCTTCGCCTGCAACGCTTTCACCACCGGCTTCAACATGCGGCCGATCGCCGGATCCTCATGGACAACAAAGACACTCGGTTCCTCGCTCAGGAGAAACGTCTTTGCAGTGGTCATAGGCGGTCCGTGCCCTGTACGTGATCCGAACGGCGTGAGAAAGGAGAAGCCGTCTATCAGCCTACCGGCGCGATCCGGTTTCCGCAAGCATCGTAACCGGCCATTGGGCGTCCAGACGCCGTTCACGGCCGCGTGTTAAGCTGGGTGAAATAGATAGTGGCAAGAACATGGCGTGACTCTTGCGGCCATTTCGCTTTTGTTGATCTTCCGGAAAAGGCATGGCGATACCATCCGTACAGCCGGAAGAGTTACTTCGATCGGACGGGGTATCCGGGCAACATTTGGAGTGAATGGGGATGCCATGAAGAATACGCGAGCTTTCTGTGCTTTAGTCGCTGTCCTAACGTTTGGGATCGCTCAGGCGTCAGCGCAACAGATGGGCTATCCACCGCCAGGAGCCTATCCTCAGCCGGGTTACGCGGCGTGGTATCCGCCGTACGGCCAGCAGTTCCCCAGTCCTGGGGTCAACCCGGCGGCGTGCCAGCCACAGGCCCCGGTTGCCCCAGGGACGTACGGGATCGCTCCCAGCTGCGATTCGTGCACCGGGAACGGTTGCGGTATTACCGGCTGGCAGTTCTTCGGCGAATCCCTTTATCTGCGTGCCCGCGGTGCGGAAGTCCCCTATGCGGTGCCGATCAGCGGGCCGATCGTGGCTCCGCCGAGCTATCCGGTCCAGGTGGGCCGCGTGGCTTCGACCGATCCGGAGTATCAACCGGGCTTCCGGGCTGGCTTGGCCCGGGCGTTCGACGAGTGTTCCAGCTTGCGGGCAACCTACACGTTCTACGAAAGCGAGACCTCGGACCGCGTGACGCTCCCTGGCGCAAGCAGCTACGTGCTTCGCTCGCTGGTCTCGCATCCCGGCACCTGGACCGTGGCCAGCGATGGGTTGGACGGGCAGGCACACCAAGACATCGACTTCCAGATCGCCGACGTGGACTACCGCTCGGTCTTCCTCTGCGGACCGCGGTATGAGTTGGCCTATGTTGCCGGCGTCAAATATGTCCACTTGGAGCAGGAGTTTGGCTCGCAATTCGACGTCCTTGGCACAGAGTTGGTGAACACCCGGATCAACTTCGACGGTGCCGGAATTCGCGTCGGCTTGGAAGGCGAACGCCGTGCCCACAACTGCGGCTTGCTTGTCTACGGCCGCACCTCGGCCAACTTTGTTGCCGGCGAATTCCATGCCAACTATTTCCAAGCCGATGGATCGCGAGGCACGCTCGTCAATACGGGAATGACCACGAGTCGAGTCATCTCGATTCTTGACCTGGAACTCGGGGTCGGCTGGGCCAGCCCCGACGACTGCATCCGGCTTACCGCCGGCTATATGGTCAGCGGCTGGTTCAACACCCTGCTCACCGACGATTGGATTCGTGGCGTGCACAACAATAGTTTCGGCGATTTGAGCGACACGCTCACCTTCGATGGCTTTACCGCCCGAGCGGAAATTCGGTTCTAGCCTTTCACTGGCACTCGCCAAACGCGTCGTCCGAGCCGGGGCAGCCGTGGCTGCCCCGGCTTGATTTATGCGCCGATTCCGGTTTTTCCCGGAGTCACGCCCGGCATGGCGACGGCGAGTCCGTCGACGCATCTACTTACGCCGACTCCTCTTGCGACTATTATGCCGCCCCCCTCCTTGACGCCCCAGCCTTTCACGGGTTATACAGCCCACTAAAGTGAGAGGTCGGTTTAGGTAAGTCGTAACGGTTGTAGGACAAGAACCATTCGACTAGTGGGGCGACCGGGGAATCTCCTTTCCGTCACGCCCGGCTGGTCTTCCTGCATTGGGGGATCTGCACCATGTGGCTTCGCAACTTCTTGAGCAGCCGGTTTTCGCTTCTCCGTCGTCGCCAGATTAAGAACACCCCGTCGCGATCCGCGATTGGCTTGCGGCAGCGGTTGTTGATAGAGCCGCTGGAGCAACGAACTCTCTTGTCGCTGGGGACGCCTTCAGTTTCTACGCTCTTGGACGACCAGGGTTTGGCGACTGACCTGACCGATGCGCCCCACATGGTACCCGATGCATTCGTCGTGCCATCGGACCTCACAGCCGGTCCGGAACAGGCGACGCTGGCCGCTTCCACGCCCACCGGTGAGCGGCCGTTTGGTGCGACCGCGACGGACACGTCGGAGTATATGCTTGGTGATGTTTGGGTAACCGTGGTACTGCTCGAGTCAGACGGTACACTGGAGCCGCAGACCGAAAACTGGACTGCAGGCGAGATCAGCCAGGTCAAGAGCGAGATTGGCGAGGGCCTCGCATGGTGGGAAGACACGCTTGCCGCCCAGTATCCGGAATCAAAACAGGATCTGGCGTTCCATATCGATTTCACCTACGCCGATACCCCCGTCCCCACCGGCTACGAGCCGATCGTTCACCCGCATACTGAACAAGGGTTGTGGATCGATAGTTTCCTGGACAAGGTGAGCGCCAATACGGCTGGCTCGTATTTCGTCGATTTGGAGAACTGGAACGATGCCCAGCGGCTCGCGCATCAGGCCGACTGGGCCTACACGGTCTTCGTCGTCGATTCTTCGGCGGACCTCAACGGAATGTTCTTCGATGACTACTTCGCCTACGCCTACCTCGGCGGTCCGTTTGCCGTCATGACCTACGACAACGATGGCTGGGGCATCGGCAACATGGGGCAAGTCCTTGCTCACGAAACCGGGCACATCTTCTGCGCTCTCGATGAATACCCAGGGGCCGGCACCTACACCGAACACTCGGGCTATTACAACACACAGAATCTCAACGCGTACGATGGGAATCCGACGTCAAATGCGCGAGTGCCGAGCATCATGGCGGAGCCCGAGCTCCAGAACATTGCCTATGTGAACCACACCTCCTCGCCCACCTCGCTCCAGATGATCGGCTGGCTCGATACGGACGGCGATCAGATCTTCGACGTCCTCGATGTGCCGATGACACTCACGGGCTCAGGCCACTACGACACCACCACCGGATGCTACAAGTTCTCCGGCACAAGCTCGGTGCAGACGCTGACCAATCAGAATCCCAATTCGTGGAGTCCAAAGCACTCGATCACCACCAACACGATCGACCGCATCCAGTACCAAGTCGACGACGGCGCATGGGTCAACGGCAACAGCTACTTGATGTACAGCGGATCGGTTGCGCAGGACGTGCCCGTGACGACTCCCGGCAACCACACGATCCGCTTTCGCACGATCGTCGCCGAGACCGGCCTCACGTCGGCCGTTTGGTCCGGCGAATTCACCGTTGCCGGTTACGACCTGGTGATCTCCGCCAGCAATACAGGCGGCAACGGCGCCGGCAACGGCACCGCGGATACGTTTCGTCTCGTTCGCAACGGCGCCAATATCGAGATTTACCTCGACGGCAACCTGTCGGCCACTTACCTGGCAGCCTTGGTCAACTCGATTACCATTGCGGGATCGTCCGACTACGACACGCTGATCGTCGACAACTCCGGCGGGATGGTTGCCCCATATGACAGGATCGTCTTCAACGGCGAGGCCTTGAGCACCAACACCGGCGCGGGCGACCGGCTCATGGTCCAGGGCAATCCGGGCAGCTCGGTCGCGGTCGAGGCGTACGTGGCCGGGCCGATGGTGCCCGCCAGCCTCGGCGGTCCGTTCGGAGCCGATGGCGGAATCGTCCTGCTCGACCCGGACGGCAGCACCGGGATCGGCGCCAACCCGGATGGGCTCAACCACGACGAGCAGATCATCTTCTTTGTCGGCCTTGCGCCGATCATCGACACGACTCCTGTAAACCAACTGAACATCTTCACCGGACCGTCCGCCGAGACGATCGAGGTGACCGACGGCTCGTCGGTCCCCGGCATGGCAACGATGCTGGTGCGTGAGACTGCCAGTCGCTTTGAATCGATCGAGCTAGCCAACAAGGGCATTGTGACGCTCAATACGGACGACGGCCTCGATCAGGTCACCGTCAATCATCCCAATCCGGCGGCAGGCCTGACGACGCTAGAGATCTATGGCAACGAGTTCACCGGCGGTGCGTTGGATACGGAAGACAACGCGGGGGATCTCCTGTCCATCCACGCGATCGGTGCGGCCGTGACCACGCGGCTCTATGGCCAGGGCGGCGACGACAGCTTCGTCGTTGGCACGGGAGCCGTGACGGGATCGCTTAACGGGATCCTCGGGGCTGTGCAGGTCACCGGCGGGACAACGGGGCAGTCGACTACTGGCGATCGCCTCGACCTCTACGATCCGGCGGGCACCGCGGACCCATTGGTCACGCTTACCAACACCACCGTTTCCGGCATGGGACCGGTCCCGATCACCTACAAGGACCTTGAAACCCTGCTGTTGGACACGACCGACAATGCCGTCACCACGCTCGACGTGGTGAGCACCGCTTCGGGCACGCTCACCGCCGCGACCCTCACCACCGGCGGCGTGGCCGCCAAGGTCACCCTGGGCAACGAGACGGCGGGCTTCGGCGACGGAACCGGGAACCTAGACTCCATCCTGGGCACCTTCGGCATTCTCAGCAGCGGGGGCCTGATCACGCTCCAGGTTGACGATACCGCCGACACCAGTGCCGATACGATCGCCATCGACGTGCAGGGCTCGGATACTCGCTTCACGGGCTTCGGACCGGTTCCGTTCGGCTACAACACCGGTGCGCTGGCGAACCTTGTGGTTCGGGGTGGCTCCGGAGGAAACACGTTCAACATCACCGCGGCTTCCGCCTCCACCCAAGCGACGATCCACACGGGCAGCGGTGCTGACCGAGTCAACGTGGCCACGTTGGTCGGCACATCGGCCCCGCCGATCCTCGACCTCCGCGGCGAGGGAGGAAACGATACGTTCACGGTCGCACCCTCGAAGGTCACGACGGTCAACGTCTATGGCGATGCGCCGACCTACCCAACCTCCCCCGGCGATTCGCTCTACCTGGACATCCCCGCGGACGCGTTCCCTCCTCCCGTCTTCACTTGGGCTCCGGGGGACGGCCGAATGGACACCAGCGGCTACGCCAGGGTGAATTGGAATAGCATCGAACGCCTCAACGCCGGTCCCGCCGACTGGGGCGATGCGCCCGATCCTTGTCCCACATGCTTAACCGGACCGTCCATCCTTGAGACCGCCGCCGCTGTTCACCTCATCCGCTCCGGCTTCTGCCTTGGCGCCACCGTGGATGCGGACACGGATGGCCAGCCGAACGCCACGGCCACAGGCGACGACGCCAGCGGCCAGGACGACGAGGACGGCGTGGTCTTCAACGGATCTCTCATTGCGGGATCGCCCACCAGCATCGCCGTGACCGCCTCGGCCAGCGGCAAGCTCGATGGATGGATCGACTTCGACCAGAACGGGACCTGGGACGCTGGGGAGAGGGTGTTTGACAGCGTGTCGGTGGGGCCGGGGACAAGCACGCTGCCAATCTCGGTCCCCTGGAGCGCCCGCGGCGGGACAACCTTCGCCCGGTTTCGCTTCAGCAGCGCCGGCGGTCTCTCGCCCACGGGATGGGCTCCCGACGGCGAGGTGGAAGACTACCAGGTCGCCATTCAGCCACAATCCCCGAGTCTGGTCATCAACGCCGATGATTGGGGCGGGAATGGCATGGACAACGATACGGCCGACGAATTCCGTCTCGTACGCAACGGCGCTAATCTGGAGGTCTACCTCGACGGCGTCCTGTCGCGAACCGTTCTTCTCACGGCCGTCACGGGTATCTCCGTCGTTGGTTCCAACGACAACGATACGCTCGTCGTTGACCTGACGGGCGGCAACCCCATTCCTGCCGGCGGGGTTGTGTTCCAAGGGGCCGGACAGGCGACCGGAGACAAGCTGGAGGTCCGCG
Source organism: Thermoguttaceae bacterium (assembly GCA_039680305.1). Classification (GTDB taxonomy): domain Bacteria; phylum Planctomycetota; class Planctomycetia; order Pirellulales; family Thermoguttaceae; genus JBDKTH01. The sequence goes on from JBDKTH010000367.1 coordinate 13,448, forward strand.
GCGGCAGCGTCACGACGCTCACCAAAACCTTCACCAACGCCCACGACGGCCAACTGGGCATCGACGGCTCGATGATCACCTATACCGGGCTGGAGCCCGTGCTGATCAACGTCGGTTCGCTGGCCAACGCCGTCTTCAACCTTCCGGCCGCTGCCGGCGATGATGCGATCATCGAGGACAATGGCGTCGCGGGGGACGGACTTTCCCAAATCCGCAGCGTCAATGCCACGGCGACGTTTGAAACGACGACGTTCACCAATCCGTCCACTTCGCTGCGGGTCAATGCGGTTGGCGGCGACATCCTCCGTCTTGCCAGGATGGACAGCGGCTTTACGCCTTCCGCGGGCGTTTCCCTGGTCGGCGATGCCAGCGCCGACCGTCTGGAACTCGGCGACCTGGACAGTGTGGCGAGCAACCTGACCTTCACCTACCCGACTCCCGCCTCCGGCACTCTGGCGATTACCGGGTTTGCCTTCCCCATCAACCTCGATTCGATGGAAAGGGTCAAGTACACGGGCGACGCCGCGAATAACAACCGTGTGACTGTGCAGACGACGACGTTGGCCGATCAGATCACGGTGACCCCCTCCGGCCCGAACTCCGCCGACGTGTTGCTCAACGGAGGCTTGGCTGCCGGTCAGGCGGGGCCCGAGTTGAGCTTCGCCGGACTCCACGCGACCACCGGGTTGGTCATCGATGGCCTTGCGCCCTCGGCGGCTCCGGGCGACGCCCTCCTGTACAACAGCACTGGAACGGCGACGTTCGACTTCAACGGCCCCAACGCCGGAAAGATCACCCGGACGGGCCAGATCGACGTGAACTATCAGGGCATCGAGCAAGTCGATTCCAACGGCCGCTTCAACCTCGTCTATGATGCGAATGATTCCGGAGCCGGCAGGGTCAACGACCACCTCGCCGACAGCTTCTTCGTCCGTCTTGATGCGGCGACCCATTCCATGGTCGAGGTGTTCGTCAACGGCGTGGCGATGCCCCAGGTGGCCTTGAGCGACGCCTCGCGGATCGAGTTCCGCGGATCGCCCGACGACGACACGCTGACGATCGATAACTCGGCGGGGATGGTCACCCCGTCCGATCAAATCCTTTTCCTTGGCGAGGCCCTGGGCGCCAACACCGGCGCGGGCGATCTGCTTGTGGTCCAAGGCGATCCGGGCAGCCCGGTCGCGGTCGAGGCGTACGTGGCCGGGCCGATGGTGCCCGCCAGTCTCGGCGGTCCCTTCCCTGCCGATGGCGGGATCCTTCTGCTCGACCCGGACGGCAGCACCGGGATCGGCGCCAACCCGGCAGGGCTCAACGGCGACGAGCAAATCGTGTTCTTCCTCGGCCTTGCGCCGATCATCGACACCACCCCTGTGGCGCAGCTCAACATCTTTACCGGACCGTCCGCCGAGACGATCGACGTGACCGACGGCTCGTCGGTCCCCGGCATGGCGACGATGCTGGTGCGTGAGACGGCCAGCCGCTTTGAATCGATCGAGCTAGCCAACAAGGGCATTGTGACGCTCAATACGGACGACGGCCTCGATCAGGTCACCGTCAATCATCCCAATCCGGCGGCAGGCCTGACGACGCTGGCCCTCTACGGCAATGAACTGACGGGCGGCGCACTGGATTCGGACGATAGTCTCGCCGACACGTTCAATGTCCAGACGCTCGGCGCCGGCGTGGCTCTCTCGGCCTTCGGTCAAGGCGGCGACGACGTGTTCAACCTCGGCAACACGGCCGACACCGACGGCATCCGTGGCCAGATCCTGATCGACGGCGGCGCGGGGAACAACTCGCTGAGCATCGACGACAGCGCCGCGGGCGGCGCTGCGAAGACCGTCGCCCTGACCGGCATGACGGTCGACGGCATCACGGGCTACGGCGGACTCGGCGAGGATGTCACGTACGTTAGCCTTGGTGCAGGAACCGTGACGATTCGCGGCAACAACGCCGGGCACACTTACACCGTCCGATCTACTGCCGCCGGCCTGACCCGACCCGCTCTGTATACCGGCGATGGCAACGCCACGATTCAGATTGACGACGGCGCCGGCACGGCCAACGGCATTGTCAGCCGTCTTGAACTCTACGCCCAGGGCTCAGGCCTCCTTGGCGATGCGCTCGTC
>JBDKTH010001338.1:0-4698 GCA_039680305.1 Thermoguttaceae bacterium
CATTTCGGCTGCCGCACAAAAGCCGCCTGCCATCCACGGCAGGACGAGGACTAACGACCATGCGAGAGTTTTGAGGGAAGACATTCTGGGGGCCGTCCTTTCGTTGCCTGGTAGTTCAAATGGTCCATGGGCTTCGGGCCGCACGCGAGCACATGGCGTTGGCCTCGTCGTCGCCCACAAACTGGTCTTGCGTGGGATCCCACTTCAGCTTGCGCCCGAGACGCAAGGCGATGTCGGAGACGTTGCCGAGCGTGCTGGCCGCATGGCCCTCTTCGATCGGGGAGACGGGATCCTGGCGCGTGCGAATGCTGCGGAAGAAATCGGCCGTGTGGCCGGTGTAGGGATTCGGGTAGTCGGGGCTGACGTGCAGCGGGGTGTCGCTCGGCTTGATTTTGACGGTCAAGAGCGAGGCCGGTTCCGCCCAGATGCCGCGGCGGTTGACGTGGACCCAGCCCTGGTCGCCGATGAACTTGCAGCCCAGGCGGTTTGGCTGGCCCGAGTTGCTGTAGTCGAGCTTCAAGCCGCTGGCCCATTGCATCACGAGGTGCCAGGAGATCCAGGTGTCGGTCATGCCTTCGGTCGGCAGGGTGCCGGTGCCTTCGAGCTCGAACGGTTTTTCAAACACTTCGGGGCAGCCCCAGCCGGCGATGTCGAGATGGTGCACGCCCCAGTTGGTGATGAAGCCGGCGCAGTAATGGGAGATCATGTACATGGCCAGCCATTCGCAACGTTTCTTGTCGAAGGGGATGTACGGCGCCGGGCCGCTCCAGCGGTCGTAGTCGAATCCTTCGGGCGGATCGCAGGGGGGCTCGGCCGGATAGGACGTTCCGCCCGGAGCGCCGACGCAGATCGTGTGCACCTTGCCGAGGTAACCGTTGCGGGCCAGCGCGCAGGCGTGGCGGAAGTGGGGCGAGCTGCGCTGCTGGGTGCCGGTCTGGAACACGCAGCCGTACCTGCGCACGGCGTCGCGGACCTTGATGCCGTCGGCGATCCAGCGGGTGACGGGCTTCTCGCCATAGAGATCCTTGCCCGACTCGATAATCCGGCTGTAGAGGACGCCGTGCCAGTGGTCGGGGGCACAGCCCCAGATGGCGTCGATGTCGTTGCGGGCGAGGACGTCGCGGAAATCGCCGTAGATCTCGCAGCCGGCGTACTGCTCCTTGCCGAGGCGTTGGGCGTAGAAGCTGTTGACCTGCTGCTGGGCCAAGAGGGCCCGTTCGCGCCGGCACTCGGCAATGGCCACGACCTGGTGGTCGGGCAACGGTTCCATGGCGCGCAGCGAACTGCTGCCGCGGTTGCCGACGCCGAACATGCCGATCGTGATCCGCTCGCTCGGCGCGAGTTGGCCGTTGAGGCCCAAGGCCGAGGACGGGATGATCTGCGGGGCGGCCAGCACGGCCAACGAGCCGGCGAGAAACCGTCGCCGGGAGTAGCCAGACGCAGGTTTGCGGGAAAACGGAAGGTTTGCCATGAGAGGTCTCCTTGGGCAAGCGGCTTTGAGGGCCGTGGGGTGTTTTGGAGTTCGCGGTAGGGCGGTGCCGAGTATACCTACTATTTGGGCCAGAGGGTATCGAGCAACTCGACGGTGCGGTCGACGAGCATCTGGCCGCCTTCGGGGCCGACTAGGTTGCTGTGAACGACCGCGCTGTAGTGGCCGCCGCGCACGGCCTTTTCGGTGGGAAGGTAGGAGCCGGCCCCGACCAGTTGGATTACGAACGTCTGGACGGCCTTGCTCCGCGCCTTGATGCGGATGCCATAGTCGGTGAACAGCTCGAAGGGGTTCGTGCAGATGGCCACGTCGCCCAGCCGGAGGACGTGGATCTCAATTTCGTGGGTCGGTTTCGGATCGGTCTTCTGGTGTTCGAACCGCTGAACCGTTTTCTCGAACCACTTCATGCGTCGCACGACGCGGTCGGCCGACTTGGGGTCTTGCTTCATCTGGGCCTCGGCCTTGTCGCAGTCGCCCTTGGCTTCGGCGTATTCGGCTTCGGTCACCAGACGCATCGGAAGCTGGAGCGTTTCGACCTTGTGGACCAGCGGCACGCCGGTGTGGCGGTCGTTCTGGACGACCGAATAGGCTTCGTCGACGGCCCGGACGATTCGCCGGGCGATCTCGTCGAGCCGCGAGAGGCCGCGGAGCTGGCGCATGCGCTCGTCGGCCGCCTTGCGATACATCAGGTGGGGCGACTGGTCGCCGGACGCGCCGGTCCAGCCGACGACGCAGACCTGCTTCCCATACTGCTTGCGCAGGGCCTCGCGCACGGGATGCCAGAAGTCGGCGTTGACGACGGAGAGCGATTCGACTTCCTGGGAGGGGCAGGAGACGTTCACCACCACGCCGGTCAGTTGGCCGGCGGCGTCCCAGAAGAACAGCGTGTTGATGTCGTGGTCCTCATACCCTTCGAGCCCTTGGAACGTGGGCAGGTTGGTGGCGCCGTACATCTGCGCGTGGCCATCGGCGTAGACCGCGCGGCGGTTGTAGGCGACCAACGCGTCGCTCAGGCCCCAACTGACCGAGCCAGGCTTGCGCGCGTTCCACGCCTGGGCGATCGCCTCGGCGACGCGCTGGGCGAAGAACCGCTGATAGGCTTCCGGCTGCACCACGCCTTCCTTGGGGATCGGATACTTGCCGACCTCGGTCACGGGGGCCGTGTGGGTGTGCGTGGCGTTGAGGAAGATCTTCGTGACGTCCATGGCCGGCAGCCGCTTCTGCACTTCCTGGCGCACGAGCGCGAGGACCTCGGGCCGGATCGAAACCAGGTCGCAGGAGACCATGATGGCCGTGTCCAGCGAGCGGTCGCCATCGCGCGACTCCAAGGCAATGACGTTGGCCGTGACGGGCGATTCGACCTTCCTCGCGATACGCACGTGGAACTGGCCGGACACGGCGACCGGTTCGGCCGGCGTGATGTCGACCGATGCCGTGCCCACGAGAAGCTCGGCGGCCGAAGCCGTGACCGAGACGGCCAAGAGGCCGAGAACAATGCAACTGGTTGCCAGGAGTCGTCGATTCATGGGAGAGACCTCGCATGGGTGGCCGGGAGGGAGGTTGGTACCACGAGCGCAATGATAGTCTGGGGAACTGCGGCTGTCGATGTACCATTGCGCAGCAGGATGGAACAATTGCGCAAGGCGTTTGGCGCGGGTGCCACTGGCGTGCCGCCAGTGCTCTTTGAGTGGAACCGGGCTTGCACGTTGCCTCTCCCTAAAGCCTCATCGATCGGGCCAGCTTTCAGCCGATGCCGGCGACAAGCCCCTCTCGGTTGATGGGGGGCCGGCAGCGGCCGGTGCTCTGTCCATTTGCCTGGCAAGGGGAAGCACTGGCAAAATGCCAGTGGCACCCGAGGGGAGAGATCGGGCCGGCACGGCCCGGCTCGGAGTGCGGTGATCGATGGGCGACGCCCTAGTAGATCTCGATGCTTTTGAGCACGCCGCCGGAGGCGTGGGCGCCGTAGAGGCAGCGATTGGCGGCTTCGATCAGATCTTGGGGTGGGAAGTTCTTGGTCGGCAGGGCGACGGTGGCCAGGCCCGCGCTAACGCTCACGGCCGGCCGACCGCTCGCCGAGCGGCCCAGGCCGAGTTGGCGGACGCGGTCGATCAACTGATTGCCCAACTGCACGGCCGACCGGCGGTCGCAGCCGGGCAGGATCACGGCAAAGGCGACGTCGCCGTGCGGCACGCAGATCGCGCAGGGGTGTTCCAGCTTGCGGCAGGCGACTTCCAGAAAACGCCGCAGGCTGCTGAGCCGCTCGATCCCGTACCGCGCGGCCAGCTGGTCCGGATTGTCCAACTCGGCCAGCAGCAGACTCACGGAGCACCGCGACTGCCGGCAGGCCGCGACGACCGAGGCGAGTTGCCCATGCAACTCCGATTCGAGGTCGAGCGAAGCCGTCGGGCCGAGCGGCACGGCAGGCGCGTGGACCGTCGCCGCGGTGCAACTTGCGGGGGCGGTCTCGACGCTCGCCGGTGCGGCCGCGGGGACGGGCTGGGGCCGCCGCTTGGGCTCCTGATGCGTCACCCGGGCCACGGCTTCGGACAACGACTGGAACTCTTTGACCAGCGCTCCGCCGTCGTCGGCCAAGGCCCCGTGGAACTGTCGCCGCAGCAGGACCTCGGCCGCCTCGCTGGCGACCTCGGACAACTGGGCGTGGGCCTGGAGCAGCAACTCGCGGTGGTCGGTGTTCTCGGGCAACTGGAGACGCAACACGCCGGCCAGTTGCTGCACCTTCTGTTCCAGCGTCGCGGCGAGCGTCTCCACTTGCTGGGGCGTGAGGCTCGCCGGCTGGTCGGCAGCCAGCAATTGACCGAGGGCCGCGGTGTGGCCGTCGACCAGGAGTTGGGCGAGCAGGTCGGTCAGGTGTAGCACCTGGGCCAGCTGCGGCATGTCGGCCGCCGCATCCGGCGGCCAGTTGACCGCCTCGACCAAGGTCTGGGGGAGGCCCCAGTGGGCCAGCAGTCGGGCGGTGAGCATCGTATGGTCGAAGCCCATCGACTCGACTTCCATTGCCTTCAGGTCGCTTCCCGTGGACAGGATCCGGTCGAGGAACGTGATGTAAGGCTCGCCCAGTTCCTGGACCAGCAGGAGCATCCCGAGGTCCTGAAGCAGGCCGGCAATGAACGCCTCGTCGCCGGGCTGCCGCCAGACGGTTTCGGAGAGTTCCCTGGCGGCGACGGCTTTGGTCAGGGTGCGTCGCCAGT
>JBDKTH010000012.1:0-2913 GCA_039680305.1 Thermoguttaceae bacterium
TGTGTTGACGCTCCTGCTGGATGTTTTTAGCACTATATCGGAACCGGGAAAGAAAAAGGAGACGAGAAGGTGCCGCCCACCAAATTCGAAGAACACGAGAAAGAGCGACGTCAATAGACTTCCCACATTACCGGCATTTTGGGGACCTGCCCCTTCACGGCCCCTTCGGAGCGGGCGGGGCGACCAGTGATAGGAGCTTCCGAGTATCGTTCTCCGCTTTCGTGACGTCCATCAGGTCGTCGCCGCCATACCATCCGCTCCACTTGCCCTGCGAGCCTAGCGATTGGGCGGCCCGCAGATTCCGCAAGTGAGTCTCCGCGGCGCGGGCATGTGTCGCAATCGCGCCGCGGCGGTCTTCGCAGAACGCCAGATCGGCGGACAACACGCTTTCCAGCCATCCGACCAGGCTCAGCATGATGCGCTGCTGGACGACCAGATTGGTCTGAAAAAAAGCCCTCGATTCACCTTTAAGGCCCGCGAGCACCTGATCCACTTCCTGAGTTGAACGCTCCAAGGCCTGACGTTGACCGCGAGTCTTGCGGAGCACCTGGCGGGTCTTGTTGCTGCGATCGGGCACGGGCTGAGTGCGGCTTTCGATCATCGCAACGAGTTCGCCAAGTCGCTTCTGTCCAGTTACCATCGTTTCCCCGTCAAGCCGATGACGTCCCATCGACCCTTCCGGGCAGAGATACGTGTCGAAGTACGCACGATAGGTGCGTTCGGCACCTTCGGCCATCGGCGAGAAACGATCCTTGCACCATCGGGCGAGAAATGCGTCGGGGTCGAATCCACGAAAGTCTCGCAGCAACTGCGAGCCGGCGGCTACGTTCAGAGGAAACTCGCGAACGTTCGCGACGTTCAGGAGGGCATAGTAGGTGTCGCCGCGGTCCACCGCCAGTTTGAAGATCTCATGCATCTTCTGCGGGCTGACGGCCTGACAGAAATGAGGGCCGACGTTCCACAACGCCGGATGATAGTAGATCCCGTACGGACGCCCCGGCTCGCGCTGGGTCTCGAAGAAGTCGGCCTGCATCTTCCAGCCGGGACAGCAATCGGCGAAAACAACCGCCATGCCCGGCGGGAACTTGAGACATCCCTGGCGGCACAACTTCGATCCTTCCATCCACAACGTCATCGTGGCCGGCGGATTCGGGCGCCGGTCGACGCTCCGTACAATGTCCCATTGCCGTGCAATGGCGTCGGAGATCAGGCGTCCGCGGTCGGCATTGCTCGCAGGCGCTTTGGAATCGGTTTCCCACAACGCCCGATCTCCTTTGCCACGCAAGCCGAGCTGCCACACCACGTGATCGCCGTAGCGGCTCCACCGCCGAGCATACTCTCGCCAGATTTCCTCGAACTTCGCCCGGTGCGTGACGAACGAAAACGGCACGTCTTCCCCCTTCGCCCGCCAGTAGTTCGGAAACGTGTACAGCCCCGTCACGCCCAGCGGTTCCTGGTGATGCATGCTGACGAACAGGCCGCGACGCACCGCAAGGTCCACCAGCCGGGCTTCGTCCGGATTGCCCAGATCGATGAACGACGACGGGATGACGAGGTTGTACTGCAACCGCAGCATGGCCTCGTAGATCCGTTCGGCCACCTCCGGCGACAGGACTCGCTGGTAGAACTTGTACTCGATCGCCCGCACGGCCGAATTCCGCTTCCAACCGGTGATCAGATCCTCGTCGTTGATAAACCAGCCGCGGTAACGGAACGTTGGCTCGTCGGACTCAAGACGGATCTTCGACCATCGCAACTCGGAACGTTTCTCGGGCGAGCGATCAGTCCAGTAGTACATCGGATCGACGCCCAGGTACTTTTCCAGGAAGGCATAGATGCCGAACATGGTCCCGCGTTCATCGCTCCCCGCAATGACCAGCGTTCGCGGCTGCCCTGCGATTACGACATCCTGCACCCGGTATGCCTCCCATTTGCCCTGCAACTGGCCGCGCAGACCGGGCGCGATGGGATCGAGCAACTTCGCCGATTCGGCAATCGATGCGGTAGTCACCAGCACGGTGCAGGGGGAACGCTGGGCGGCCTGGTTGACGATTTGCGGTTTTCGGCCGGTGATCTTCTCCACGTCGGCGGCCAGATCTTCCGCTGCCAGCCGTACGCACGGAGGTTCCGACGCCGGAACGACGATCGTGGCAGTCTCAGCCGGCGAGGCAAGAAGAAAATCCCCGGCCGGCGACACGGCACCCAGCAGAAGCGAAAACATCATCACGGCTGACATGCAGAAGCCCTCCTCGCGAGTTGGTATTTCCATTTAGCATCGCACAAATGTACGGTGGAACAATAGACAGAGACGCAACCTTTTGCACAAATCGACCGCGTCTCGCTGCGTGTTTGGGCCTTCGGCCCGCATGCTGTCCGACGGGCCAACCGTTCGCCTACGGCGCGGCGTGCTCAGCGGAACGAGAAACGGAGGCGGGAGGCACTTAACATGGCGGCCCGTCGCGAGGGTCAGCGCGGAGGCCGGAAGCGACGGAGAGGCATGGAATCGGCTTCGGGGCGAATGGAAAAGAGGACTCTCGCCAAGACGCAAAGACGCCAAGGAAGGAAGAGGACGAGATTACGACGGAAATGCGGAGAAGGGGCAGAGGGGCCGGAATGGCAGGGGCTCTCCGCAACAACTCCTCTTTCTTCCCTTGGCGTCTTTGCGTCTTGGCGAGAGTCTTCTTCCTGGTTCATCCGGCGGAAGTGTACCTGGGGTTGATTGCTTTCGTGCCAAGCCCGGAGCGATGCCCTACCTTATTTAACGTGGAGGCGGCACGTCGCTTGGGCCAGCGCGGAGGCCGAAAGCGGCGGCGAGGCGTGGAGACGTAGAATCGGCTTCGGGGCGAATGGAAAAGAGGACTCTCGCCAAGACGCAAAGACGCCAAGGAAGGAAAAGGACGGGATTACGACGGA
>JBDKTH010000699.1:0-1912 GCA_039680305.1 Thermoguttaceae bacterium
CCGTTCAATCGGTTGACGCAAGTCTTTGTTTAGCCCGGTCGCTCGCGACCGGAGGGACACGGCGGGCAAGAGAAGTCGGCGAAATGATGACGTTCCCCAACCCCGCACCAGTAGAATTGGCGTTGTAGCACTGGCAGGCCGTCGCGAATACAGGACCATTGGACCCTTCGAGGCATACGAACATGAGCAACACGAATCCCGAATCAGGCGATAACAAACGGCCGGCCGACAATGGGGCCGAGGGCGAAAGCACCGGTTCGAAGGATTTCGTTCGCGAGATCGTCGACGAACACAACCGGACCGGGCGCTACGCCGGGCGCGTCCATACCCGCTTTCCTCCCGAACCGAACGGCTATCTCCACATCGGCCACGCCAAGTCGATCTGCCTGAACTTCGGCATCGCTCAGGACTACGGCGGGCTGTGCAACCTGCGGTTCGACGACACCAATCCGACCAAGGAAGAGGTGGAGTACGTCGAGTCGATCAAGGAGGATATCCGCTGGCTCGGCTTCTCCTGGGACGACCGCGAATACTACGCCTCCGACTACTTTGATCAGCTCTACGATTGGGCCGAGAAGTTGATCCAGGACGGCAAGGCCTACGTCTGCGATCTCAATGCCGATGAGGTCCGCCAATACCGCGGCACGCTCACCCAGCCGGGCAAGAACAGCCCCTATCGCGACCGGTCGGTGGAAGAGAACCTCGACCTGTTCCGCCGCATGCGCGCCGGCGAGTTTCCCGACGGCTCCCGCACCCTGCGGGCGAAGATCGACATGGCCTCGCCCAACCTCAATATGCGCGACCCGGTGATGTATCGGATCCTCCGGTCCACGCACCATCGCACGGGCGACAAGTGGTGCATCTACCCGACCTACGACTGGACCCACGGGCAGTCGGACTCGCTCGAAGGGATCACCCACTCGATCTGCACGCTGGAATTCGAGAACCACCGGCCGCTCTACGATTGGTACGTCGAGCAACTGGGCATCTTCCATCCGCAGCAAATCGAGTTCGCCCGATTGAACCTGACCTACACGCTGATGAGCAAGCGGCGCCTGCTGGAACTGGTCAAGGAAGGGCACGTGCGCGGCTGGGACGATCCACGCATGCCGACGATCTCCGGCATCCGCCGTCGCGGCTACACGCCCGAGTCGATCCGCAACTTCTGCAAGCGGATCGGCGTGGCCAAGTTCGACAGCACGATCGACTTCGGCCTGCTGGAGTTCTGCGTGCGTGAGGACCTGAACAAGCGGGCCGCGCGCGTGATGGGCGTCTTGCGCCCGCTGAAGGTCGTCATCGAGAACTACCCCGAAGGGCAAGTCGAGGAGCTCGAGGCGATCAACAATCCGGAAGATGAAAGCATGGGGACCCGCAAGGTGCCGTTCTCCCGCGTGCTCTACATCGAACGGGACGATTTCCGCGAAGACCCGCCCAAGAAGTTCTTCCGCCTGGCCCCAGGCCGCGAAGTGCGGCTCCGCTACGGCTACTACCTTACCTGCCAGGGCGTGGTCAAGGACCCGAAGACCGGCGAGGTGGTCGAGCTTCGCTGCACCTACGATCCGGCCACGCGCGGCGGCTCCTCGCCCGACGGCCGCAAGGTGAAGGCCACGATCCACTGGGTCTCGGCCGAGCACGCGGTTCCCGTCGAGGTCCGGATCTACGACAACCTGTTCACCAAGCCCGATCCCTACGACCTGCCGGAAGGCGGCGACTGGCACGACAACCTGAACCCCAACTCGCTGGAGACCCTGCCCCAGGCCTGGGTGGAGCCGAGCGTGGCGACGGCCAAGCCGGGCGACCGCTTCCAGTTCGAGCGCCTCGGCTACTTCTGCGTCGATCTTGATTCCCGGCCCGGGGCCCTCGCGTTCAACCGCACCGTGTCGCTGGTCGACACCTGGGCGAAGATCGAAAA
>JBDKTH010000456.1:0-2966 GCA_039680305.1 Thermoguttaceae bacterium
AATAACTTGTACAATTGACCGACCAATGAAGTAACTGCCGTCGGGAAACGTGGGATGTCTCGCAAGAAGTGCGGTGGCAGTTACTTCATTGATGAACCGAAGGTGGAGGCTCCTGGATTTGTCGAGAAATACACGAGATGCTTGCCTCTAGCGAGAAAGAGAGAATCCGCCGTTGGCCACAGACTGTACAGCGGCCAAGGCTCGGCGGATTCTCTCTTTCCAGTCGGTCAATTGTACAAGTTATTTCTTCGCGGGCCCTTAGTCGCCCTGTCACATGCGGATTGGGAGCAATGTCGATGAACCCTGTCAGGCTACTGGCCTTCCGTGCATCCCTGGCCCTCGGCCTGGGGCTTTCGTTCTGCCCGCTATATGACGTCCAAGCCCAGGCGGAGAAGCCCAAACCCGCGTCCGAGGCGGCCAAAACCACATACGCCGATCATGTCCGAGCGGTCTTCCGCGAGCACTGTGTCAACTGCCACAATCAGAACAAGAAGCAGAACGACCTGGCGTTGGACACCTACGAAAGCACCATGGCCGGCGGAGCGAGCGGGGCGGCGATCGAGCCGGGGGATGCTGACAGCTCCTATCTCTGGGCCTTGGTCACCCACAAAGACACTCCCCACATGCCGCCCAACGCGGATAAGCTCCCCGACGCCAAGCTGGATGTGATCAAGCAGTGGATTACAGGCGGGGCCCTAAAGGATTCCGGCTCCAAGGCGGTGGCCAAGAAACAACCGACGGTCGACTTGAGCGTCGCGGCCGGGCCCGCCAAGCCGACCGGCCCCGTGATCATGCCCGAGGGACTCCCGCGGCAGCCGGTCGTTACCACGGGGCGAGCCGCGGCCATCACGGCAATCGCCGCCAGCCCCTGGGCCCCTGTGGTGGCGATTGCCGGGCAAAAACAGGTATCGCTCTATCACACCGACTCGGCCCAACTGCTGGGCATCCTGCCGTTCCCCGAGGGAATTCCTCAGGTGTTGAGGTTCAGCCGCTCCGGGGCATTGCTCGTCGTGGGCGGGGGACGCAGCGCGGTCCAAGGCCTGGTGGCCGTCTTTGACGTGCGCACCGGCAAACGGGTCTTGCAGGTCGGCGACGAACTGGACACCGTCCTGGCCGCCGACATCAACGAAAGCCAGACCCGGATCGCCCTGGGCGGCCCGCAACGGCTGGTCCGCGTGTTCCTCACGGCCGACGGCTCGCTGGCCTACGAGATCAAGAAACACACGGATTGGGTCTACGCTGTGGAGTTCAGCCCCGATGGCGTGCTGTTGGCCACGGCCGACCGGGCGGGCGGCGTGTCGCTTTGGGAAGCGGAGTCCGGCCGGGAGTATCTTACGCTCGAAGGCCACAAAGAAGCGGTTACGGGGCTCAGTTGGCGGTCCGACTCGAACGTGCTGGCCACGTGCAGCCAGGATGGAACGATACGGTTCTGGAACGCCGAGGATGGAAAGCCGCTCAGGACGATCAATGCCCACCCCGGCGGCGTCACCGCCGTCGCCTTTACGCATGATGGCCGGCTGACCTCTTGCGGCCGAGACAAAGCGGTCAAGGTCTGGGACCCAGCGGGCAAGCCGCTTCGCGCATTGCCGGCGATGGCCGATATCGCGTTGAAAGTTGCCTTCACCCACGACGGCGGGCGAGTCGCAGCCGGCGACTGGACCGGCGAGGTCCGCCTGTGGAACGCGGCCGACGGCAAGGAGGTCGCCAGGCTACCGGCCAATCCCAAGCCGTGATGATCTCAGGGCCCGCGCAGAAATGCTGAACTCACGGGCCCTCGATCTCCAAAGGCTGCATCCCGATCGAAGGACGACCGCCTCGCAGGAAACCTTCGATCATCCGTATGCACTCGACCTGCTTTGAGAATTGGAGGTATTGTTCAACGTCTTGACCGCGCACTCAACGGTGCTCGCAGTGCAGTGACGTGTCGAGCTTCACGTCCCTGCTGGCGAGCCTCGCGGCAGCCGCCGGCACCAGCATCACCGTGTCGTAGAACTCGTCATAGAAGATGTTCACCGTGTCAAGCTTGTACAATTCCGTCGGCTGCTGACCCGTCTTCTCGCAAACCTGCCTGACGAAGGCCTTGCGGATCTGTTCGTCCTTCGCGATCTTGCCACACACCGTTGCCCGCCAGCGCCTTCTTGAGCGGACACTCGTCCCCGACCGCTTCTCCCCTTCGATACCGGCTCAGCAACTGTTGGGAACGCTGGGCCAACATCCGACGGACCTCCCGCCGCTTCCCCTTGACGCGGGGAATCACCATCGAGTCGTAGGCCGTGGTCTGGTGCCGCATCCAGGCGATCACGGCCGCTTCGGCCCGTTGGTGGAGGGGGATTCGCTTCGTCCGGGCCACGGTGCCGCTTCCGACCGGCGTGGCATGATCGGCGACCGCGCGGGCCAGTCGGGCGGCCAGCGCCGCGTGCGTGGGATGGAAGGCCAGGAACGAGACCACCGCGCCGAAAAAGTCCTCGACGTATTCGGCCTGGGCGTTGTCCCGGCGTCGGGCGTCGGCCGCTTTGCGTTTGGCATAGCCCTCGGTCGATCGTTCGGCGTCGAGGTCGGCGCGAATCTTGTCGATCGTGGCCGCCGGCGCCCAAACGCCCCGCGAGAAAACCTTCCGCCCCTTCTTCTCCTGGACCACCCAGTGTTCTCCCGCCGCCTTCACCCGCCGGGTCAAAGCCGCGTCACCTGGTGGCAGCAGTACCCAGCCCTCCGGGGCGGTCAACACCTTTCCATCGGCCGACCGCACCGAATTCGCCGTCGGGCCGGGAGCGAAGACGTTGTCGCTCATGCTTCTTCCTTGCCTCATCGTCGCCTCTTCACCAACTCAGCAGATCACCAAGGGGGCATTCTAGATGAATTTGCGTGATCTTGGGAGACGACTCCGAAGGGGTTTGGCGAACAAGACCGGCAAGGTAGGGCGGCGCCGAGCTTGCGAGGCCCGCCATAGCACCACCCCGGATCTGGCG
>JBDKTH010000921.1:0-3757 GCA_039680305.1 Thermoguttaceae bacterium
GCACCTTGCCGGTGGCCATCGATAGCCGCATCAAGATTCCCACCGCGCTGGGCTTCCGCAATCCGCGGGTCTGTTTGCCAGGCATCCTCGTGATCGAAGGGCCGGCGTATCAAGCGGGCGAGAAGAACGCTCCGGACCAGACGGTGCAGAAGTTCGTGTCGGCCTACACCAAGGCCGATGCGATCAACAACTTCCCCCTGATCGTCATTGTCGACGACAGCGAATTCGCCTCCCAGACCCTCAACAACTTCCTCTGGACCACGTTCACGCGGAGCAACCCGGCCGCCGATGTGTATGGCATCGAGTCGTTCGTGGTACAGAAGCATTGGGGCTGCCTCGGCTCCTTGGTGATCGACGCCCGGTCCAAGCCGCACCACGCCCCCGCGCTAGTCGAAGATCCCGACGTCACCAAGCGAGTCAACGAGTTGGCCGCCCCCGGAAAACCGCTGCACGGCATCATCTGATTTGGGATTTTGGATTGGGGATTTGGGATTTTGGATTTGCGATCGACGGAGTCCCATGTCGATCGTGCCGCGGCTAAACGGCTTGCGCCGTGTTCCGATCCTCATCTTCCCCCCAATCCCCAATTTCAAATCCCAAATCCCAAATCCCAAATCCCAAATCTGAAATCTGAAATCCCAAATCTGAAATCCCAAATGTCTTCCGCTGCCGACATCGCCGTCGCCGTCTGGTTGTTCGCCACGGGCGGAGCTGTTGGAAGCTTTTTGAATGTGGTCATCTACCGCCTGCCGGCCGGGATGAGTCTGGTCCTGCCAGGTTCGCACTGCCCACGGTGCCAACGCCCGATTCGTTGGCATGACAATGTCCCGATCTTCGGTTGGCTCGTGCTCGGAGGACGTTGTCGGGATTGTCGGGCACCGATCTCGATGCGTTATCCAACGGTGGAGGCGGCCACGGCCCTTCTGTTCCTGGGACTGGGCGTCATGGAGGTTCTCGCCCGCGGTATGAACCTGCCGGCGAGGCCTGTGGCGATGGCCGATGGATTGGTCTTTCCGCCACTTGGACTCGGCGAACTGGGCGGCCTCCTGGCCTATCATCTTCTGCTCGTCTCGACCTTGCTGGCCGCCGCGATGATCGCCTGCGACGGGCATCGGCTGCCATGGCGACTGCTCTTGCCGGCAGTCCTGGTCGGTGGGCTGGCCCCCCTCGCTTGGCCGCACCTGCGACCGGTGCCGGCGTGGCTCGGTCCTGAAGGCTGGATGGCGGGGCTCGCGGACGGCATGGCGGGAGCGGCCCTGGGGCTTCTCGGCGGGCTGATCATCAGCCTGGTCGCCCCACACGGCCGTCGTGCGGGACTCGTCGCCTGCTGCGGGTGCGTGGGACTCTTCCTGGGCTGGCAGGCGATCCTGGCCGTGGCCCTGGCGACGGGCGTACTGGCGGTCGTGTCCATTGGCTTGACCCGGCTGCATTCCGCCTGGGGACGAATCTCACCCACGATCTGGCTAGCTCTCACCACCCTCGGCTGGCTCCTGGCCTGGAAACCGCTATTCGCCTCCTGGCCACTCATAAGGTAGACTTTCGGGGGGAGCCGTTTGTTGCATGTTGGCGGAGCGCTATTGAATGAGCAATCACGAGGAACGAGAACGGGAAGAGAACCTGGAGAAAATCCTCCTTTCGCCGAGCTATCGGATCGCGTTCAAGGACGTGGATTTTCTCACCGATTCCAGCTTGCGTCCGGTGCGGATGCAGTTGGAGTTGCTCAAGCCCGAGCTGATCTTTGAACGAAACAACATCGACTCCACGATCGTGGTCTTCGGCAGCACGCGGATCACCGAGCCGGCGTTGGCGAAGCGGAACCTGGAGCGGGCCAAGGCCTGGCTGGCCGACACGCCCGACGATCCGCGTCGCCGCCGCGTGGTTGCCCGGGCCGAGCGGCTCTATGCCAACAGCCAATACTATGAGAAGGCCCGGGAGTTCGGCCGGCTGGTCTCCGTCCACAGCCAACACAACAAGCGGCGGGAATATGTCATCGTGACCGGCGGTGGCCCGGGGATCATGGAGGCGGCAAACCGTGGGGCCTCGGAGGTGTCGGCCAAGTCTGTGGGCCTGAACATCCACCTCCCCATGGAGCAGTTCCCCAATTCCTATATCACGCCGGAACTCTGCTTCCAGTTCCAGTATTTTGCCATGCGGAAGTTCCACTTCCTGTTGCGGGCCAAAGCCCTGGTGGTCTTCCCGGGCGGCTATGGGACTCTCGATGAGCTGTTCGACGCGCTCGCGTTGCGTCAAACGGGCCGGATGCAGGACATCCCCATCATCATCTTTGGTCGCGAATACTGGGAAAGAGTCGTCAACTTCCAGTTCCTCGCCGACGAGGGTGTGATTGACGACGATGATCTGGATCTGATCAGCTATGCGGAAACGCCTGAGGAAGCCTGGAAGATCGTCCTCAAGTTCCATCAGGAAGAGCCGTAAGGGTTCGTTCGCTTGACTCCCGGGCTCATAATGGAGCAGCCGCCGGTCGCGTCGTCTTCGGCGGCTGTTCGTCTTTCCCCGCACACAGTAGCTTGATTCCAAGGAGATTGTCTCATGCGTTGTTCGGCCGTCGCACAGCGGAGCGGACTCTTGGCGTTCGTGGTCGCGTTGGCAATGTTCGCGGTGTCTGGCGCCGAGTCGGCGTTGGGGCAACCACCGGCAGCGAATCCGCCCTCGCCTTCTCCTGCAGCCGCCGACCCGTTCGCGGTGCCTGACGGCGACCCGGCGGACCTGGTGCAGTATCTGGAGACGCTCCAGACGCTGCGTCCGACGGCGATGGATCCGACGAGCGTGGCCGACTTCCGCGGCAAGCTGCTCAACGCCGCCGTGAGTGCAGCGGAAAAGATCCTGGCGAAGAAACCGACCCCGGAACAGGCCGAGACGGCGGTTTCGGCCAAGGCGGGAGCCCTGGCTGCCATGGAACGATTGGGCGACAAGGAGGCGGGCAAGCGATTGGCCGCCTTCCCTGCCGAGCTACGCACCGCCGGACTGCCCCAGATCGCCCGGGCCGTGGAGGCGTTCTTGCTGGAGAGCCGCCTGCGTCAGGCGCGGTCGCTCAAGCCTGAGGAGATGGCCGGGCTTCTGGAGGAGGTCCAGAAGTTCTTGACCGACACGCCGCTCGAGAAGAACGACGCCAACCTGGCCATGGCCGCCGCGCTAGCCGCCGAACAGACCGGCGACCGGGACCTGGCCACGAAAGCCTACCGCGAGTTGGGCAAGCTGCTCGGCGCCAGCGAGAGCAAGGAGATCGCCGGCATGGGCGCGATGATGGCCGGCGCTGCCCGGCGTCTTAATCTGGTCGGCCAACCGATGCACGTTGACGGACAATCGCTCGATGGCAAGACGCTGGACTGGGCCAAGTATCGCGGCAAGGTCGTGCTGGTCGACTTCTGGGCGACCTGGTGTGGTCCGTGCCTGGCCGAGATCCCCAATATCGTCAAGAACTACGAGGCCTATCACGACCGGGGCTTCGAGGTCATCGGCGTTAGCATCGACAACGATCGCCAGCAGCTGAAATCCTTCCTTGAAGAGCGCAAGCTCCCTTGGACAGTCCTCTACGACGAGGACTTGGGCTCCAAGTCGCTGGCCACGCACTACGGCGTGTTCGCCATTCCGGCGATGATCCTTGTCGGGCCGGATGGCAAGGTCGTCTCGACCCAGGTCCGTGGCCCGCAATTGGAGGAATCGCTGGCCCAACTCCTTGGCCCCGTGAAAGAGAAAAACTAGAAACCGGCCAACGGAGATGAGAAACGAAACCCGT
>JBDKTH010001114.1:0-2217 GCA_039680305.1 Thermoguttaceae bacterium
CGCCAGATCCAGGGTGGTGCTGTGGCGGGCCTCGCAAGCTCGGCACCGCCCTACGATGAGTGTCGGCCGGCCACTCAACGCGGAGTCCGTGTCCCGTGGGTCAGGTACGCGGTCTGCAGGTCGTCCATCAACTGCTCACGCACCCGATAGAGCCGTTTGGGCTCTCGCGGGCTGTGGCGAGATAGTGCGTAGGAGGTAAGCAGCGGCGCGGCCAACGTGGTGTCGACGTAGCAGACTACGGCGTCGGGGACGCGATCCGGATCGACTTTGCCCCAACTGACCGCCTCCTGGGGCGTGGCCCCGGAGAGGCCGCCCGTATCGGGGCGGGCGTCGGTGATCTGGAGAAAATATTCGTGGCCGGTGACGTCCAGGCCGAGGCTGTCGGTGACGTGGGGGGCGGTCTGGAGCACGAAGTTTTTCGGGCTCCCCCCGCCCAACAGGACCACCGCCGACTTGCGTCCTGGCTTGCGCGTGGCGAAGAAGATCCCGGTGGTCTCGTTCACATCGACGATCGGGTCCAAGGCCAGCTTGGCCCCGCCGAGGCGCACGGCGGCGATCTCCAGGCCGATCGTCGAGTCGCCCGGCGAACTGGTGTAGACCGGCACGTCGGCCCGATAGGCGGCGGCGAGGATCGAGACGTGGGGCAGCCCGGCCTCGTCTTCGGCCTCGGCCGCGTATTTGCCCAGCAGGTGGTGAAGCTCGGCCGTGCCCATGGTCCGCTGGAACTCGGGGCGAAGCAGGAGCGTGCGCAACCGCTGGTCGGTGGCCAACAGGCATTCGTCGCGGGAGAGGAGGACGTCGTAGATTCGCACGACGCCCGCCTCGTGCAACGCGGTGTCGTCGGCGTGGAAATCGCCGGCCGAGAGCTTGCAGTTGAAGGCGAAGTGGAGGTCGTGGTAGAGGTTGGCCCCGGTGGCGACCAGCCAGTCGACGAATCCGGCCTCGATCAAGGGGACGATGCACGACATGCCGATTCCCGCCGGGGTCAGCGCGCCGGCCAACGACATCCCCACGGTCACTTCCGGCTCGAGCATCTTCTGGGTGAACAGGTGGGCGGCTTCCCGGAGTCGCGCGCCGTTATAGGCCAGAAAGGTCTGTTCGATGACCTCGGCCACGCGCTCGTTTCCTGCGAGGCGGGTGGGGAAGATGCGTCGACCGGCCAAGTACTGGTCGTGTTCCGGCCGTTTTCGATTCCGACAATCCAACTTCGCGTTCTCCTTCCGTGTCACCAGTCCGAGTTGCGGCGTGTCGTCTCAACGTCCTCCGAGCCGGGGCGTGTCGCCCCGAAAATCGGGCCGGCACGGCCCGGCTCTGAATTCCCGAATGCCCGGGGCGGCACGCCCCGGCCCGGAACGCTCCGAGAGCTTCCGAAGAGTTAATCCATCACTGTATCAATTGGGGGGCCACTCGGCTAGCCCCACTAGCGTTCGATCGGTGGTGGGGCAGGCGTGAGCGCCCGCTTTCCTCCGGTCGCAAGCGACCGGGCTAAACGAAGACTTGTGTCGACCGATTGAACGGCTAGCGTGGGTGGCATGGCGTCACGGAGCGTAGCGACGGGTCGGCATGTTTTTCGGAACATGCCGACCCACGGCTGCGCCGTGTGACGGCATGCCACCCACCGGATCTTGGGAGACACTGCTTGCCCTCCAGGCAAGCAAATGGCACACGATGGTCTATCTGAGGGCCAGGGCGATCGTCTTGTAGACCAGTCGGGCGGCGAGGAAGTCGGGAGCCGGCAGGGCGGGGATCGGGGCCAGCTCGACTACGTCGAACACCGGCACGCGCTCCGCTTCGCGACAGACGGTGCGGACCACGTCGAGCGTTCGCTGCCACGACAGCCCGCCCGGCTCGGGCGTGCCCACGGCGGCCATGATCGACGGGTCCAGGCCGTCCAGATCGATCGTCAAGAAGACCTGCTTGCCGCGCACGAAGTCGGCCAGCTCGGCCAAGAATGCGGTAGAGTCGACCGCCTCCTCGGCAAAAATCGTCTTCACCCGACGACTGGTGCGGCGGAATTCCTCCTCCGGGCCCGAAAGGTTGCGGATGCCGACCTGGAAGACCGGGCAGACGTCGAGGATTCGCCGGGCTGCACAGGCATGGCTAAACGGAGTCCCCTCGTAGGTGTCGCGCAGGTCGGCGTGGGCGTCGATCTGCACGGCCACGAGCTGTTCCGTCGCGACGGCTCGGGCCAAGCCGCGAACCACACCGGCCGAGATT